>NZ_JAOECR010000017.1:0-84197 GCF_029836955.1 Stenotrophomonas sp. GD04054
CCATGGCGCTCACGCCCCCGCAACCGGACCCACCCCGCCTTCGACAGATCTCTGCGATCTGCAGTAGATCCACGCCATGCGTGGATGAATCTCCATCGGAATCGAATATTTCGAATTGGAATCGAAATGCATCCACGCATGGCGTGGATCTACCGTGTCGACCAAGGTCGACACCTACCAACAGCCGCCGGAATCTGTCAGAGGTGGGGCGGTGTGGGCAGGCAGGACCGTTGGCGCCATGGATGGCGCCATCGAGCCCCCATGGATGGGTTTACGGCGTGTCCTGCCTGCCCACACCGCCCCGCCATCCCACAGGAAACCCGCATTTGATGTTGATGTTGATGTTGCTTCTGAGGTTGCCGGCCAGCGGCCGGCACTACCGCGGGTGCAGGGCGGCACGCCCTGCTCGACCCACCTCACACCGTGATGGTCTGGGTCAATGACTCCCACGTCGGGGGCACCGGCCACGCGGCGGCCTGGTTGCCATCCAGCACCCTGCGCAGATCGCGCGGATCAATCTGCGGTGCCAGCACGTGCACCAGCTCCAGCGCGTAATCGCGCAGCACCCGGTCGCGCGGCAACACCGCCCAGGCAATGCACTCGCTGATCGGGTCCGGCGCCGGCCACGAGCGCAGGTCTTCGTCGTTGGAACTGACCGCCATCTCGGCCAGCAGGCCCACGCCCAGCCCGGTACGCACATAGGTCTTGATCAGGTCCGCATCGAGCGCGGTCAGCGCCAGGTCCGGCGCCAGGCCGTTTGCAGCGAAGGCGCGCTGCAACGAGGAATTCGGGCGGGTCGAGGATTCGTAGCTGATCAGCGGCTGCCGGGCCAACGCGGCCAGGTCCGGCGCGCGGCCGGCGCGGTCCAGCGGGTGCCCCTTGGGTACCACCACCAGGCGTCGCCAGCGGAACAGCGGCACCGCGATGCCATCGGTGGGCTCACTGCCGGCGGTGCTGATGATGGCGATATCCGCGTCACCCTGATTCAAGCGGTCCAGCGCGTCGGTTTCACCGGCCTGCTGCAGGTGCACGCTGACCTGCGGGTAGGCCTGCTTGATCGCTGCCACCGCCGGCGGCAGGACGAAGCGCGCCTGGGTGTGGGTGGTGGTCAGGATCAGCTGGCCCTGGCTCTCGCGGCGCTGGTTGGCCGCGTAGGTGCGGATGTTGTTGGCCTCGGCCAGCACCGCGCGGGCGCGGGCGATCACCTCGGTGCCGGCCGGGGTGACCGACTCCAGGCTGCGGCCCTTGCGCACGAACAACAGGAAGCCGAGCTCGTCCTCCAGCTGCTTGAGCTGCTTGGACAGGCCGGGCTGGGTGGCGTGCACGCGCGAGGCGGCCAGCGTGATGTTCAGCTCGGCGTCGGCGATGGCGACCAGGTAGCGCAGCTGGGTCAGCGTCATGGGAGGCGGGCGGCGTGGGGCGGAGGTCCACTCTAGGGTCAATTGCCGTCACCAGCTTATAACCAAAGGTTGTTTAAGAAAGGTATCTGGTCATTTCCGGGCGTCATATGCCGGCGCTACGGTCAGCCGGCAGCCGCTGGCCTGAACAGCCAGCCCTCCCCCTTCGCCCGCCGAAGCCCGGCGCGGCCCCGTTTCCGGAGCGCTTCCATGGCCCTGTACGACTCCATCCTCGATACCGTCGGCAACACCCCCATCGTCAGGCTGCAGCGCCTGGCGCCCGCGCAGGTCAGCGTCTACGCCAAGGTCGAGTCGTTCAACCCGGGCGGCTCTGTGAAGGACCGCCTGGCGCTGGCGATCATCCTCGACGCCGAAGCGCGTGGCCTGCTCAAGCCGGGCGACACCATCGTCGAGGCCACCTCGGGCAACACCGGCGTGGCACTGGCGATGGTCGCCGCCGCGCGTGGCTACAAGTTCGTGGCCACCATGGTCGAAACCTTCTCGGTGGAGCGCCGCAAGCTGATGCGCGCCTATGGTGCCAAGGTGATCCTGACCCCGGCCGCCGAGCGCGGCAGCGGCATGGTGCGCAAGGCGGCCGAACTGGCTGAGCAGCACGGCTGGTTCCTGGCCAGCCAGTTCGCCAACCCGGCCAACCCGGCCTATCACCGCAACACCACCGCTGCCGAGATCCTGCGCGACTTCGCCGGCAAGCGGCTGGACTACTTCGTCAGTGGCTGGGGCACAGGTGGCACGCTTACCGGCGTGGGCGAAGTGCTGAAGGTCGCGCGCCCGCAGACCCGCATCATCGCCACCGAACCGGCCGGTGCCGCACTGCTCAAGGGCGATGACTGGAAGCCGCACAAGATCCAGGGCTGGACCCCGGACTTCGTGCCGGACGTGCTCAACCGCGATGTGGTGGACGAACTGGTCTCGGTCGAAGATGACCGCGCGATCGCCACCGCGCGTCGCCTGGCTGCGGAGGAAGGCATCTTCGTCGGCATTTCCGCCGGCGCCACCGTGGCGAGCGCGCTGGACGTGGCCGCCCGCGCTGAACCGGGCTCGGTGATCCTGGCAATGCTGCCCGATACCGGCGAGCGCTATTTCTCCACACCGCTGTTCGCCGATGTGAATGAGGGTTCCGACGACGACTGGCTGGCCGGCCTGCCGTGATGCATTGGGTCGGATCCCTTTCCTGCAGGGAAAGGGCTCTGACCCGGTTTGCCAGAACCATGGATCGCAGGGGTCAGAACCTTTTCCGTGCGGGAAAAAGCTCTGAGCCCTTTCTGCTTCAGCCTGCGTGAAGGCGTCGCCCGCCATCGTGCGTGAAGGCCGTCGGATCGCAGCGCGTGAGACGGTCATGACGCAGTATCGATGCCCTGTCCCCTACCGTGGGAACAGCCGGCGCAGATGCTGCGCGGAACACCTCACAGGCAGGAGACGGACGCATGAAGATCGAAGTTTGGCAGGGCGATATCACGACCCTGGCGGTGGATGCGATCGTCAACGCGGCCAATGAAACACTGCTCGGCGGCGGCGGCGTCGACGGCGCGATCCATCGCGCGGCCGGGCCGGCATTGCTGGCCGAGTGCGAGCAGTTGCCGGAACTGCGTCCGGGCGTGCGTTGCCCGACCGGCGAAGTGCGCGCCACCGACGCTTACGCATTGCCTGCGCGGCATGTACTGCACACGGTGGGCCCGGTCTGGCACGACGGCCAGCGCGACGAACCGGCATTGCTGGCCAACTGCTACTGGAAATCGCTGCAGTTGGCCGAGTCGCTGGGCGTGAAGTCGATCGCCTTCCCGGCGATCAGCTGCGGTGTGTATGGCTATCCGCTGTACCAGGCCGCGCAGATCGCAGTGACGGAAACACTGGCGTGGCAGCGCAGCCATGCACAGCCGATGCGCATCGTGCTGGTGGCGTTCAACACTGCTACGGCGAAGGCCTACCAGCAGGCATTGAGCGCCGCGGGACAAAGCACGGACAACGAACCGCGTGGATCGATGCTGCCGCCTCTGGGCGATGCGGGCTTCGCCGCTGCGCACTGAACCGCAGCGCTTCCGGTAAAAGGAAAGGCCGGGCATTGCCCGGCCTTTCCCGTTGCGGCCTTGAGGTCATCCACGCTACGTGTGGATCACCTCAACGGCTGGCTGCTTCCACCGCAGCAGCGGCGTCATCGGCCACGGCAGCAGCGGCATCCGCAGCGGCGCGTGCGGCCGAGACGGCAGCACCGTCGGCGCTGGCACCTTCGACCTGCACGCGCACTTCCACCAGGCCCGCACCGTTGTTCAGGCTGGACACGTCGACGGTGTAGTGACCGGCCGGCAGCGTCTCTTCCAGGCGTGCATTGGTGCCATTGCCACCGTCGTCGTCGGTCAGCTCGACGGCGCCGCCGACCACGCGCAGCACGGTATCGACCTGGCTGGAAATCGCATCCAGGCGCACGTCGGCCGGACGATCCAGGGTCAGCAGGAAGCGGCGGCGGCCTTCGTTATCGAGCATGGTGTACGCGCTGCCCGACTTCGGCAGTGCCGTGCCATCGCGATCCACCAGGTTGCCTGGCAGCTCAATGCGGGTGGCCGACAGGGTGAACATGCCATTGACGCCGTCGCCGAGGCCGCGTGCAGTCAGGGTGTACTTGCCCGGCTTCAGCGAGAGGTTCAGGCGCGAGTTGGTGCTGTCGCCGCCATCATCGTTCTCGGCATCCACGCCCTGGCCGGACAGCTTCAGCACCGGATCGAAGACATCCGAGACCAGGCGGATCTCGTACAGGCCCGCCTTCTCCACCTGCAGGGTGTAGTCCTGCGAGTTGCTGGCCAGCATGTCGACGATCTCACCACTGCCCACCAGCGGCTTGCCGTCGTACGGCTTCAGCTTCTCGGCGCGCAGGCGGTACGGACCAAAGGCGCTCGGACCGTTGGCGTTGACCGCCACCTGGTAGGTGCCGCCACCGTTGGCACGGAAGGCCAGCGAGACATCGCCTTCGCGTTCGTAACCGGTATTGCTGGTGGACACCAGGCTGCCGTTGTTGAACACGGCAATCGAGCCGGTCAGTGCGCCGGTGAGCTTCAGGCCGACCAGTTCCCTGTCTTCCAGCTTGATCTGGTACAGCTGGTGATGGCTGCCGTCGTTGAAGTTGATGCCGCTGCGCGAGGTGATCTCGCCGGACACCGGCTTGTCGAAATCGAGCGACGCGGCCTTGCCTGCGTCACCACCGCCACCGATGCGGTTGCAACCGCCGGCGATCAGGACCGTGGCGACGGCCAGTGTGATTGCTGCCAAACGCATGTTTTTTCTCCTTGGCCTTCCATGTATGTCCCGCACACCGGCCCGGTGCGTGGGGGCGGAAAAGATACCCGCAAAAGCAAACGCCGGCGTGATGCCGGCGTTGCCCTGTTCATCCTGCGATGGGACGGATCAACCGTTCCACTTGCCCAGCGCGGCCAGGCCGTTGTCCTTGGCGCGCTCGTACACGGTCTTCTGGGCGGCAGCGTAGTTGCCCTTCATGTCCTTGGCCCACAGCTTCAGCGCGGCCTGCTGCATGGCGCGGCCGTAGGAGAAGCTCAGCGGCCACGGCAGGTTCCCCAGCTGGTTCATCGCGTTCAGATGCTCGGTGGACTGCTCGTCGCTCTGGCCACCGGACAGGAACACCACGCCCGGCAGGATGGCCGGCACGGTGCTCTTCAGGCACATCACGGTCGACTCGGCCACTTCCTCGACGTCGGCCTGCTCATCGCAGCCCTTGCCGGAGATGACCATCGAGGCCTTCAGGATGGTGCCTTCCAGCAGCACGTTCTGCTGGTACAGGGCATCGAACAGCGAACGCAGGGTGGCTTCGGTGACTTCGTAGCAGGTCTCGATGTCGTGGTCGCCGTCCATGATCACTTCCGGCTCGACCATCGGCACCAGGCCACATTCCTGGCACAGGGCGGCATAGCGGGCCAGCGCGTGGGCGTTGGACTCGATGCAGGTGCCCGACGGAATGCTTTCGCCGATGTTGATCACCGCACGCCACTTGGCGAAGCGCGCACCCAGCTTGTAGTACTCCTGCAGGCGCTCGCGCAGGCCGTCCAGGCCTTCGGTCACCAGCTCGCCCGGGCAGCCGGCCAGCGGGTGCGCACCCTTGTCCACCTTGATGCCCGGAATCATGCCGTGGTCGGCCATGTACTTGGCGAACGGCACGCCGTCCTTGGTCGACTGACGGATGGTTTCGTCAAACAGGATGGCGCCGGAAATGTGCTCGTTGAGCTTCGGCGTGGTCAGCAGCAGTTCGCGGTAGGCACGACGGTTCTCCTCGGTGTTCTCGATACCGACGCCTGCGAAACGCTTGGCGATGGTAGCGGTGGATTCGTCGATCGCGATGATGCCCTTGCCCGGGGCAACCATGGCCTGGGCGGTTTCAGCCAGCTGTTCGATGCTCATGTACTTCCTGTGGCGGGTGCGGGAAAAACGTAAGTATAGCCCCGCCGCCCGTTGCACCGACGTGCAGGGCAGTCTGGAAACGATTCCAATGTCCGCACCGGACAGACGATGTCCTGTTGCGCCGGGTCACGACCCCTTCAGGGATCTGACCCCGGGTCGGACCCGCGCAGCGGCTCCGACCCGGGGCCGCCTGGGTTTACAGATCGCCCAGGCCGCTGGCGCGGCCGTCTTCGCCCACTTCCAGCAGGCGCAGGGTGTTGGTCGCGCCCAGGGTTTCCATGTGCTCACCGCTGGTGAACACGACGCGGTCACCGGCCTGCAGCAGTTCGGCTTCCACCAGCAGGCGGATGCTGCCGCGTGCGGCTTCACGCGGGGTCAGGCCACGGCTGTCGAAGTTGATCGGGTAGACATCGCGCATCAGCGCCATCTGGCGGCGTGCACCGTCGTGGCGGGTGACCGCGAACACCGGCGCCTTGGCGCGGAAACGCGACAGGTAGCGGGCGGTGCCACCGGATTCGGTCATCGCCACGATCGCGCGCACGCCCACGTGCTGCGACAGGAACATGGTGGCCATGGCAATGGCCTGGTCGGCACGTTCCAGGTTGCGCGGCGAGGCGTTGAAGTCGGTCTCGGTCTGGAACTGGCGCTCTGCACCCAGGCAGATGCGCGCCATCGCTTCCACGGCCTTGACCGGCCAGGCACCGGCAGCGGTCTCGGCCGACAGCATCACCGCGTCGGTACCGTCGATGACCGAGTTGGCCACGTCCAGCACTTCGGCACGGGTCGGGATCGGGCTTTCGACCATCGACTGCAGCATCTGCGTGGCGGTGATGACCACCTTGTTCTGCGCCAGCGAGGCCTTGATGATCTTCTTCTGCAGGCCCGGCAGTTCGGCATCGCCGATTTCCACGCCAAGGTCGCCACGGGCCACCATCACCACGTCGCTGGCCTCGACGATCTCTTCCAGGTTCTCGATCGCCTCGGTGCGCTCGATCTTCGACACCAGCGCGGCATCGCAGCCGTGCGAGCGGGCGATCTCACGCGCGTCGTTCATGTCCTGCGCATTGCGGCAGAACGACACGGCAATGAAGTCGACACCGATCTTGGCGACGATGCCGATCAGTTCCTTGTCGCGCTCGGTCAGCGCGCCCAGCGACAGGCCGCCGCCCTGCTTGTTCAGGCCCTTGCGGTCGGACAGCACACCGTCGTTCAGTACGGTGTTGATGATGCGTTCGCCCTGCACTTCCACCACCTGCAGCTGCATCAGGCCGTCGTCGAGCAGCAGCACATCGCCCGGACCCACGTCCTGCGGCAGGCCGAGGTAGCTCACGCCCACCTGGGTGGCGTCACCCGGGCCGGCGCTGGTGCTGGCGATCAGGTCGAAGCGGTTGCCCGCCTTCAGCTGTACCTTGCCTTCGGCGAAGCGCTCGATGCGGATCTTCGGGCCCGGCAGGTCGGCCAGGATGCCGACTTCCACGCCCACGCGGGCCGCGGCAGCGCGCACTTCGGCAGCACGCTTGGCCTGGCCGGAGGGATCGCCATGGCTGAAGTTCAGGCGTACCACGTTGACGCCGGCGCGGAACAGATCCTCCAGCACGCCCGGCGGATCAGTGGCCGGACCGAGGGTGGCAAGGATCTTGGTGCGACGCTGACGCTCGAACATGGTGAATGGGCCTCTCCCGATAAAGAACGGAAATTAGCACATCCTTCACGCCGCATGTATACGGTTACAGCCTTGTGCTGCCTGACTTCGCGGGTCATGGAACGGACATCACCCGGACATACGCTGGCGCAGGGTGGTGGTGGCGCCGGGCGTGGCCCGGCGCTACCGATCAACGGTGCATCACGCCAGCAGCGTTTCCAGCTGCGCCGGTTCACGGGCCAGCTGCCCGGCACCGGCTTCGGTGAGTTCGGCCTCACCGCCGAAGCCCCACAACACACCGACGCTGCGCACGCCATGGTGACGCGCGCCTTCAATGTCCATGCGGCGGTCGCCGATCATCCAGCACTGCGCGGGCTGCACCTGCAGCCGACGCAGCGCCTCACCGACCAGTTCCGGCTTGTGGCTGCGCGAGCCATCGAGGGTTGAACCGACGATCTCCTCGAACAGCCCACCGAACGGCAGGTGGGCAAGGATGCGGCGCGCGTGCGGCTCGTTCTTGGCAGTGACCACCGCCAGGCGATGGCCACGACCATGCAGCGTGCGAAGGGTGTCTTCCACCTGCGGGTACACCGTGTGCTCGCGCCAGCCCTCGACGTCGAAGCGCTCACGGTAGTAGCCCACCGCCTGTTCCACCCGCGCCGGTTCACCGAACAGCGGCGCGAAGGTGGTGCGCAGTGACGGACCGATCCAGCCCAGCAGGGTCTCCTGCGGTGGCACCGGATGGTCCATCTTCTGCAGCGCATAGGCGATGCAGGCGGTGATACCCACCTGCGAATCGATCAGCGTGCCGTCGAGGTCGAAGAACAGGACATCCTTGCTGCGGTCGGCACTCATGCGCCGCGCGCGTCGAGTGCGGCCACCGCCGGCAGGGTCTTGCCTTCCAGGAATTCCAGGAACGCACCGCCACCGGTGGAGATGTAGCTGACCTGCTGGGCGATATCGAACTTGTCGACCGCGGCCAGGGTGTCGCCGCCACCGGCGATGGAGAATGCCGGCGAACTGGCGATGGCACGGGCCAGCGCTTCGGTGCCCTTGCTGAAGGCCTCGAATTCGAACACACCGACCGGACCGTTCCAGACCACGGTACCGGCCTTCCCGATCAGCTGCGCGTACTGCGCCGCGGTCTGCGGGCCGATGTCCAGGATCAGGTCGTCTTCGGCAACGGCGTCGACCGCCTTCACTTCGGCAACCGCGTCCGGCATGAACTGCTTGGCGGTGACCACGTCCACCGGCAGCGGGATATCGGCGCCACGCGCCTTGGCATCGGCCACGATCTTCTTCGCGGTGTCCAGCAGGTCCGGCTCGTACAGCGACTTGCCGACGTTGTAGCCGGCGGCAGCGATGAAGGTGTTGGCGATGCCACCACCGACGATCAGCTGATCGACCTTGCCGACCAGGTTGGCCAGCAGTTCCAGCTTGGTGCTGACCTTGCTGCCGGCGACGATGGCCAGCAGCGGCTTGGCCGGTGCATCCAGCGCCTGCGCCAGCGCGTCCAGTTCGGCCATCAGCAACGGGCCACCGGCAGCGACCGGGGCGAAGCGGATGACGCCATGGGTCGAGGCCTGCGCACGGTGCGCGGTGCCGAAGGCATCCATCACGAACACATCGCACAGGGCGGCGTACTTCTTCGACAGGGCTTCATCGTCCTTGCCCTCGCCGACATTCATGCGGCAGTTTTCCAGCAGCACCAGCTGGCCCGGCTGCACGTCGACACCGTCGACCCAGTCGCGCACCAGCGGAACCTCGCGACCGAGCAGCTCGGACAGGCGCTGGGCCACCGGCGCCAGCGAATCGGCTTCACTCCACACGCCTTCCTTCGGGCGCCCCAGGTGTGAGGTGACCATCACCGCCGCGCCCTGCTCCAGCGCGCGCTTGAGCGTCGGCAGCGAAGCGGTGATGCGCTGTTCGGAGGTGATGCGGCCATTCTCGATCGGCACGTTCAGATCCTGGCGGATCAGCACGCGCTTGCCGGAGAGGTCGAGGTCGGTCATGCGGACGATGGACATGGGCAACTCTTTGGCTCAGGGACGGGATGCCGGGGTACGGCAGACGGCCATTGTATCGGGTGCGGGTGGTGGGAGGGCCGATGCCTGCGGCAGGCAGAGGCGCACAGCAACTGCAACAGCTACGGCAACGGCCAAAGCGCTGGCGCTTCGTGATGCTGGGGCTGGGCCGGGGTAGTGTGGGCTGGCAGGGGACGCCGTGGATCCGTCCCTGGAGGCTTGGCAGCCGCTTGCTCGTGTGCGCTGTCCTGCGCACACGGCAAGACCGGGGTTGGCCGTCCTGCCCAACCCGCCCGAGGCATGCCTCGGGCCCATGCGGCTGACACCCCTGCCAGCCCACACTACCCCGGCCTCGACAGGTTCATGAGGTGACGCGGATGGCAAAGGCGGAAGCAAGAGCGGCTTCTGGTGTCGGGAAAAAAATGAAGAGCCGAGCATGGGCTCGGCTCTACAAGGAGCGCGCAGCCAAGCCGCTTTTGCTTTTGCTCTTCTTTTTTCTCTTCCGTGGGTGGACGCACCCGGAAACTGTCAGAGGCCGGGCGGGGTGGGTTCGCGGGGGTGTCCGTCGCATGGATGCGGCGGCCAAGCCTACAAGGACGTACTTGCGGCGTCCCCCGCGAACCCACCCCGCCCGGCCAAGCGCAGCTTTGCAGTCGAGCAAGCTCGACTCTACCGACGCTACGGCCACCCACGAGGGGCTGCGCCGTTCGCCGGAACCTACGCCGAAGGCGCAGGCTTCTGCCGAAGCAGACTGACCGCCAGGCCGCCAACAACCAACACGCCCAGCCCCAACAACGCCCACAACAGCCACGACTTCCAGCCGTGCTGCGGCTTCAACGCCGCATCGCCGGCCAGCGGTTCCGGGCTGCCCTCCAGGCGCGCCAGCGTCGGCTGCCACGACGGATCATTGCGCTGCCGCAGCTCCTCGATCAGCACACCGATCGGCGCCTCCATCCGGCGCGCAGTCGAGCTGCCCACCGCCAGCGCATACGGCGCCGCGCCCTGGCTCAGGAACACCAGCACTTCCGGCTGATAACCCAGACGCAGGGTTGGAGCCGTCGCCGTTTCAGCCGGATTTGCTACCAGCTTCCAGTAACGATCCCGATGCACGCCGCCCAGCGGCTGCGCGGCCGATTGCTGACGCTGGCCCTGCGCGCCCTGCTGCAGCTGATAGGCAATCCACGGTGCACTACGGCGCTGCCATTCCGCGCTCTCGTCATCGCGGCTGAACAATGTCCACTGCACCAGGCTGTTGTCGGTGCTGGCCACGTCAGCACGCGCCGCCGGGAAGCGGCCATCCATCTCGAAGGTGTATTCGCCCTTGCGCTTCGAGGTCGGTTCCAGCGACAACCACTCCCACGGCAGTGTGGCCGGTGCCGGCGGCAGCTCGGCCAGTACGCTGCGCAGCGTTGGCAGACGGGCATCGCCCTGCGCCAGCACACGCAGATAGCGCGCTTCACCATCCACCTGCAGACGGCGCTGGAGCAGGCGCTTGCCGGCGCGCTGCAGATCCACCAGCGGAATGTCGCGGCCAATCGCACGCCAGTGCTGCAGGTCGTCGCTGACGTCCAGCTGCACCTGTGCCTGCAACGGCTGGCCACTATCCGCCCAATCCAGCACCAGTGCCGCCAATGGTTGCTGGCCGAGCACGCTGGCATCGATCAGCCAACCGCCCTGCCCGTTCGCTACCGCACCACCACCCACACGCGCCTCGACCCGGCGTACGCGACCATCGGTATCGCGCTCGGTCAGCAACTGCAGGTCGTTGCGCTGCGCTTCGGCCAGCGGCGGCAACGCGAACCACGGCAGCTCACGCTGCACCGGCGGCTGTGCCAGCGGCTGGTCCGGCGCCAGCAATGCCGACGGCAACGATTGGCCGGCGGCATTGAACACCTGCACATCGCCCAGGTCCGCACTACCGGCGCGACGGTAGATCGCCGGTTCCAGCACGACACGGTAGGCACCCGATTGTGCGCTGGACAACGTCAGCGGCCACTGCTCGGCGTACTGGGTACGGTAATCGGCGGCCTGTGCGGTGACGGCGGCCAGCATGCCGAACATCGCCGGCAGCAGCGCCCTGCTCCACGTCTTCATTGTTTTTCCTCCACGGTCGGCGCCGCGCTCGGCGGTGCCGGTGCCAGATAACCCACGACCGTGCACAGCAGGCCGTAGGCGATGAACGATGCGATGCCCAGCAGGTTGCCCAGGTGCTGGCGATCGACGATGACCAGCTTGGCCAGCACCACGCCCATCAGCACGGCACCGACCATCCACAACACGCGCTGGCCGCGGCGCGAGCCCCACACCCAGGCAATCACGCCGAGCACGCTCCACAGCACGGTCAGGCTGGTCTGCGCCAGGCTGAAGCGCATCATCGACGCGTTCCAGGACAGGCCGCCCCACTGATGCACGCCATGCAGCACAACGCTGGTCAGCGCGACGAAGGTTGCCAGTGACAGCAGCGGCATGCGGATACCCAGCAGCGCCTGCGGCGCCTGATCGCTGTACAGCCAACGCGCCAGCAGCAGCAGGCTCAGCCACTGCCCGATCTCCGCCGGATTCAGCACCGGCAGCCACAGCAGCGGCGCAGCATCGCCCGGCAGCAGCTGGCCGGACAGCCAGCCGATCGACAACAGGCCGAACAGCACGCACTGCAGCGGCTGGCGCACGCGATCGAACGCTGCACCCAGCGGCCAGCGCAGCGCATTCCAGCGCCACAGCGACAGCGCCGCCATCAGCAGCCACGGCAGCGTCACCAGCAACGTGGTCCAGCCCTGTGCCAGCCCGGCTTCACCACCGCCCCACAGGGCCAGCAGCGAAAGCAGCGACGGCCACAGCAGCCACCACAGGAACTGCGCGATGCGTGCCACGGTATTGCCGCCCTGGCGCAGGCACAGCAGCGTGCGCACGCCCAGCACCGCGAACACCGCCCAGGCCAGCGCGCCGTAGCCGGCGAACGGCTGATGGTGCGCGTCGCTCTGTATCAGCGCCAGTGGGAAGCCCAGCGCCAGCATCGCGAGTGCGGTCACCCCCAGCGCACGCGCCGGCTGGCGCCGCTGTACTTCGGCGGCCAGCCATGCGGTAACGGCAGCCAGCACCAGCAGTGCATCCACTTCGGTGCGGTACGGGAAGAACCGGGTGATCTCGTGCACCAGGCCACCCAACCACCACAGCAGGCCCCACAGGTAGTAGACCAGGGCAATCTCGTGGCGCTGCCTGCGCTGGTAGCTCCAGGCCGACGCGAAGCCGGCAACGGCCAGCAGCAGTGCACCGATCGCGGTCGGGTTGAGCAGGAAGCGCAGGTCCTCATGCCAGTGATCGCCACCGGCCACGAAAGCGAACGCCGCGCCCATCTGCAACAACGCACCGGACACCTGCGGCAGCCAGCGCTTCTGGCGCAGGCCCAGCCAGGCCAGGCCTGCACCTTCCAGCGCGAACACCGCGCCGGTGGCACGCGCCGACAAGGCCAGCGGCACCGCCAGCGTGGCGAAGCCCACCGCCAGCACCGCATGCGACTGCGCCAGCACGGTGTACGACGCGCGCCCAATCAGTGCCCGCGCCAGTACGGCGTAGATCGCCGCCAGGCCCAGTGCGCACAGCGCCAGCGTCATCGGCTGCTCGTGCAGCATGCCGGCCTGCAGCGAGAAGGCGACCAAGGGCGTACCGAACACCAGGCTGCCGTCGACCAGGTCACGCCGCCCGGCGGGCTGCCGGCGTGCGTACAGCAGCGGGATCAGCAGGTAGAAGGCGAAGAACAGCAGCAGGAACGGCTCGGTGCTGCTGAACTTGTCCGGCGCGTACTGCAGCACGCCCCAGAACGTACCGATGCCGAAGGTGAAGGCGAAGCCCAGCAGGTTCAGCGCGCGCCACGGCCGGAACCAGGCAATGGCGAAGATGCCGGCGTTGAGCACCGCGTAGTAGCTGAACAACCCCACGTGGTTGCCGCTGCCGGTGGACAGCCACAGCGGTGCCATGAAGCCTGCGAGGATGCCCAGCACCGCCAGCGTGCGCGAGTTCTGCACCACCGCCAGCACACACAGCCCGGCCACCAGCGCGATCGAACTGGCAAAGGCAAACCCGGGGTTGAGCAGCTCGAACCGCTTGAACGCGGCGAAGATGGTCAGCAGCAGCACGCCGATGGCACCGCCCTGCAGCGCCAGTGCGAACAAGCGCCGGCGCTCGCGCTGATGCCAGCCGAACGCCAGCAGGCCCAGCGCACCCACGGTGACACCGGCCAGGCGCAGCTCGATCGGCAGCACCAGCCAGCCCTGGTCACTGACGTACTTCAACAGCGCGGCAACACCGGCCAGCAGCACCAGCATGCCGATCTTGACCGGCACATTGCCCTCGGTGAACCAGCGCTTGACCGCTCCGATGCCGCGCTCGATGAAGTTCGGCAGCGTCGGTTCGGAAGGCAACGGCGGCTGCACTGGCACGGGTGGCACCGGCGGTGGTGCGACCGGGCGCGGCGCCTCCACTGCCGCAGGCACCGGTTCGTGCACCGGCGGCGGCGTTGGCTGGGGGGGAGGCGGCGCGGCAGCCGCCACCGGCCGCAGGAACGGTGGATCGGCACTGGCCGCAGGCATGGGCGCAGCCCGTTCCGGCGCAGGCTCGGCTGCAGCCGGGCGGGCGGTCGGCGCGGCGGCCAAGGCACCTTCCAGCGCGGCCACACGACGGCGCAGGCCGGCAATCATCACCAGCGCTACCACCAGCAGCAGCGGGATGGCCAGCAGAACCAGTACCACCAGGGCTATCAATGCTTCCATTGCATGCTTCCATTGCAATCCCGCGCCCCAGCGGCAGCGGTCGACCGCCCCATGCTACGACAGGGCTGGCCCCATAAACGACGAACCCCGGCCAGGCCGGGGTCCGCGTGCGATCTTGGCCAGCCTTACTTGGCGGCGACGACCTTGGCCATTTCCAGGCACTTGTTCGAGTAGCCCCACTCGTTGTCGTACCAGGTGACCAGCTTGACGAAGGTGCCGTCCAGGGCGATGCCGGCTTCGGCGTCGAACACCGAGGTGCAGGTCTCGCCGCGGAAATCGGTGGCCACGACCTTGTCTTCGGTGTAGCCCAGGATGCCCTTCAGCGGGCCTTCGCTCTGTGCCTTCACTTCAGCGCAGATCTCGGCGTAGGTGGCTTCCTTTTCCAGCTCGACGGTCAGGTCGACCACCGACACGTCCGAGGTCGGGACACGGAAGCTCATGCCGGTCAGCTTCTTGTTCAGTTCCGGGATGACCACGCCGACGGCCTTGGCCGCACCGGTGGACGACGGAATGATGTTCTCCAGGATGCCGCGGCCACCACGCCAGTCCTTGTTGGACGGGCCATCGACGGTCTTCTGGGTAGCGGTAGCCGCATGCACGGTGGTCATCAGGCCACGCTTGATGCCCCACTTGTCATTGATGACCTTGGCCAGCGGGGCCAGGCAGTTGGTGGTGCACGACGCGTTGGAGACGATCGCCTGGCCGGCGTAGGTCTTGTCGTTCACGCCGTAGACGAACATCGGGGTGTCGTCCTTCGACGGGGCCGACATGATGACCTTCTTGGCGCCGGCATCGATGTGCTTCTGCGCGGTTTCCTTGGTCAGGAACAGGCCGGTGGATTCGATCACCACGTCCACGTCCACTTCGTTCCACTTCAGGTTGGCCGGGTCGCGTTCCTGGGTCAGGCGGATCTTCTTGCCGTTGACCAGCAGGTCGTTGCCCTGCACCGCCACGTCAGCCTTGAAACGGCCGTGCACGGAGTCGTACTTGAGCATGTACGCCAGATAGTCCGGCTCCAGCAGATCGTTGATGGCCACGATTTCGATGTCGTCGCCGAAGTTCAGCACCGCCGAGCGCAGGACGTTACGCCCGATGCGACCGAAACCGTTGATACCAACCTTGATTGCCATGTTCTCAAGCTCCTGCGGCCGCGACGGGTGCGGCGGGATGGATAGGGCCCACAAGTCTAGCAAACCGGGGCTGGCCACCGCCGGCCAGCCCCGGCAGGCAGCAGGCCGGCGGACAGGATTTGATCCGGATCAAAGCGTTAGCGCGATGTGAGGCCGAGACTGGCCGCATCCACCCAGCAACGAGATCCCCCCCATGCGCAAGACCTCCCCCCTGATCGTGGCCAGCCTGGCCGCCGCCCTGTCCCTCGTCGCCGCCCCGGCCATGGCCCAGTCCAAGGGCGACTGGACCCTCTCCGCCGGCGTGCACCAGGTGGCCCCGAAGTCGAACAACGGCTGGCTGGCCAACCACACCCTGAAGGTCGACGTCGACAACGACGTCAAGCCGACCATCACCGGTGAGTACTTCATCGCCGACAACCTGGGCATCGAAGTGCTGGCCGCGCTGCCGTTCAAGCACGACATCAACATCAACGGCCTGGGCCGCGTGGGCAGCACCAAGCAGCTGCCGCCGGTGGTGACCGTGCAGTACCACTTCAACAGCAAGGGCAAGGTGTCGCCGTTCATCGGTGCGGGCGTGAACTACACGACTTTCTTCAGCGAAGACACCACCGGTGCGCTGAAGGACAGCCGCCTGAAGCTGCAGGATTCGTGGGGCCTGGCCGCGCATGCGGGCGTGGACTTCGCGATCGGCGAGAAGGGCGCACTGCGCGTGGACATGCGCTGGATCGACATCGACAGCAAGGTGAAGTTGAACGGCGAGAAGATCGGCACGGTCAACATCGATCCGCTGGTCTACGGCGCTTCGTACGTCTTCAAGTTCTAAAGCGGTGTGTTGAGTGCGGGGGCTTCGCCCCCGCTCCCCCGCTACACGCAAAACCCTCGCAGCATGTTGCCCCGGTGATTGCCGGGGCTTTTTTGTTCCTGGGACTGAAGCGGTTTCGGAGCTGGGGCGAGGCGGGGAGCAGAGCCGGGACACGCCGTTAACCCATCCATGGGGGCTCGATGGCGCCATCCATGGCGCCAACGGTCCCGGCTCTGCTCCCCGCCTCGCCCCTTCCCATCACTGCGCGCGTGCCAGCTCAAGCAAAGGCAAGAGCAGAACCCGTGCATCCGAGGCGCAATGATTGCCTGTAATTGCAGGAGGCCGATTCTGATCCTGCATTTGTTTTTGATGTTGCCTTTGACGTTTGCATCCGCCTCCGCGGCCAAGTTGGATGGGGGCTGCAGGGGCAGGCGCTGCGGGACCGTCCGCGGCATGGATGCCGCGGCCGAGCTTACAGGGACGTACTTGCAGCGTGTCCCGCAGCGCCAGCCCCTGCAGCCAGCCCCCAGCAGACAGGAACGCGCCGCTCTTCAATCCACCTACCCCCGCTAGAATGTGCGCATGAAAGCCCTGCACTCCCTGTTCCTCGCCGCCGCCCTGGCGCCGGCCCTGCTGTCCGTCTCCGCCCCCGCCCATGCCTGGGGCGCGCAAGGCCACCGTCTGGTCGCCGAAGTCGCCGACGTCCGCCTCAACCCCACCGCCCGCGCCGAAGTGGACCGCCTGCTGGCCACCGAACCGGATGCCACGCTGGCCAGCATCGCGCCGTGGGCCGACCAGCTGCGCGCCAAAGACCCGGGCCTGGGCCGTCGCTCGGCCGGCTGGCACTACGTCAACATCGCCGAAGACAACTGCCACTACGAAGCACCGAAGCACTGCAAGAACGGCAACTGCATCGTCGAGGCCCTGAAGGCACAGAGCGCCATCCTCGGCGACCGCAGCCTGACCGACGGCGAGCGCCTGCAGGCGCTGAAGTTCGTCGTGCACCTGGTCGGCGACATCCACCAGCCGATGCACGCCGGTTACGCCCACGACAAGGGCGGCAACGACTTCCAGCTGCAGTTCGGCAACCGCGGTACCAACCTGCACTCGCTGTGGGACAGCGGCATGCTCAACACCCGCAAGCTGGACGACGCCGGCTATCTCCCGCTGCTGCAGAGCCAGCGCGCGCCGAAGCTGGCGCGCCAGTCCAACCCGCAGCGCGACCCGCAGACGTGGGCCGAAGCCAGCTGCCGCATTTCCATGCAAGCTGGCGTTTATCCGGCCACGCGTAAAATCGGTGACGAATACACCGAGCGCTACCGGCCGCTGGCCGAAGCGCAGCTGCGACTGGCCGGTGAGAACCTGGCGCAGTTGCTGAACCGCGTGCTCGGCACGCGCTGAGGAGCGTTCCAATGTCAGTCCAGGTGCAGTCGTTCTTCCACCGTGACAGCAACACCTTCAGCTATCTGGTCAGCGACCCGGCCAGCGGCGAGGCAGCGCTGATCGACCCGGTCCTGGACTACGACCCGGATACCGACGCCAGCAGTGAAGCGCCGCTGCATGCCGCGTTGCAGGCCATCGAACAACAGGACCTGCAGCTGCGCTGGCTGCTGGAGACACACGCTCACGCCGATCACGTATCGGGTGGGCGCCGTCTCAAGCAACGCTTCCCCCAGGCCACGCTGGCCATCGGCGAAGGCATCCGCGCGGTGCAGGCCACCTTCGCGCCGCGCTACGGCCTGCAGCTTCCTGCGGCCGATGACATCTTCGATCACCTGTTCAGCGATAGCGAAACCTTTGCTCTGGGCGAACTGCGCTGTCAGGTGATCGCCGTGCCCGGCCATACCAGCGACAGCATCGCCTACCTGATCGACGATGCGCTGTTCACCGGTGACTCGCTGTTCATGCCCGACGGCGGTACCGCCCGCTGCGACTTCCCGGGTGGCGATGCCGCGCAGTTGTACCGTTCAATCCAGCGCCTGCTGGCGCTGCCCGATGCGACGCGCGTGTTCGTCTGCCACGACTACGGTCCGGGTGGTCGTGCATTCGCCAACGAAACCACCATCGGCGAACAGCGCGCACACAACATCCACGTGCATGACGGCGTGGCCGAGGCGGAGTTCGTCAGCGTGCGCCAGGCACGCGATGCGACGCTGGAAGAACCCAAGCTGATGCAGCCCGCGGTGAAGGCCAACATCCAGGGCGGGGCCTGATCCACGCGGCTGCGCTCGCCGGGCAAAGCCCGGCGCTATCAGTTTCCATCACGGACCACGGACGTTCATTTTCCCTGCGTCCGCACTACATGCCGGCCCTTCACGATCTCGAAGGTGAAGGCGTACTGCAAGGTCACCGCCACCGGCTCGACCCGTTCGGCGCCCCGGCAGTCACCGCGGTCGGCAGGCACCTTGCCAGCCGCGAAGTGGCAGACCGCTGCGGACGAGTATTTCCACATCGCCACGGCGTCCTGCGCAGCCTGCAGCAGGGGCGCATTCTCGCGTGCAGCCCCTGCGGCACAGTCCTGGCGATCGGTCAGCGGCATGCTGCGTTCGACGCTGCCCTGCGCATCCACCACCACCTGCAGGCAGATCGTAGTCGGCGCCAGTTCCGCGCGCGGATCACGATCGCCGACCTCCGGGTCCGGTGCCGCGTAGAGCTGTGGCATCCGGTAACCCTCGGTCGCACCCAGCGAATACACCTGCAACTGCCCACTGCCACCGCCCGCCTGCGGCTGCAGGCGCTGGTGGCCGACATTCTCGCTGCGGGTATCCACCGTGGTCAGCCGCTCCTGGCTGGCGCATCCGGCCAACAGCGCCGCCGTCATCCACAGCGGCGCGCACTTCACTTCGCGTCCTCGGTGTCGTCCATCGCAAAAGTGATCGGAATCTTCACTGCGCCTGCCACCGGCTTGCCGTTCTTCATTGCCGGACGATAGGTCCAGCTGCGCGCAGCCGCCACCGACACCGCATCGAACACGCCGGGATTGGTAGCGCTGAGCACCTGGACATCGGCGGGACGCCCCTGCGCATCCACCTCCACGCGCAGGTTCACCACGCCGACCTGGCGCTGCTCGACCGCAGACTTCGGGTAGGACGGCGGTGGCATCTTGTCGACCTGGATCGGACGATCCAGCCCTGCCTTGGCCGCATCTTCTTCAGCGTGCTCGAACGGCTCGACACCGATCCTCGGGCTCCCGGCCACGCCGCCCTGGCTGGCCCACGCCACCGCTCCCATTCCCAGACACAACCCGACCACCAGCACCTGCCCCGACACCCACGGCAATGCCTTCCGCTTGGACTGCTTCAACATGGCGATACGCTCCTTCAACACGGGTTGGCTGCGCCAATGGCAGACCGCTGGCGCAACCGGATGGACCAGCTGCGCCTTCAGCAGCGTGCTGGCGTAGAGACCGCGCAGCGCAGGCTGCGGGGCAATGGTGCGGGCATCGCAGGCCAGCTCCTGGTCACGCAGGAATCGGCGGGAGGCCCACGGCAGAAGCGGATGGAACCAGAACACCGCGCGTGCCATCAGCAGCGCCCCATTGGCCCAGTGATCGCCATTGCGACGGTGGCTGCGCTCGTGCTGCAGGATCAGGCCCTGCTCCTGTGCGGTGAACTGCTGGTCGAAATCCGGGCCTACCACGATGCGCGGACGCCACAGGCCGACCAGCGCGGGCAGGCCCGGGTCGGCGCTGGCCTGCCAGCTGCCATCGGCGCGTGCACACAGTTGGCCCATGCCACGTTCAAAGCGCCGGTGCGCACGTAGATCGCGTAGCAGACAAAGGACCGCCCCCAGCATCCATGCCAGCAGCAACAGCCCGGCCCACGGCAACGACTGCCCTGCCATGCCTTCGACGGCGCCGGGTACCACTTTCAGCGGCAGCGTTGGCACATGCTCCAGAAGTGCCACCTGCGGCAACGGCAGCATCAGTGCCAGCAGCAGCAACGGCAGCAGCCACCAGCTGCGGTAGGCCAACGCCACGCCCCCCAGCCGCACCAGCAAGGGTCGCAGCACCGCCAGCACGACCACGCCCACCGCCAGCCACAGGCTGGCCTGCCACAGCCCATCGAGCAGCTCAGTCATGGTCCAGCTCCTGGATCAGTTTCTTCAGTTCGGCGATGTCCTGCGCACTCAACTGGCCGCGTTCGCTGAAGTGCGCAACCAACGGCGCAACGCGCCCTTCGAAGACACGACCAATGAAGTCCTGGCTCTGCGCCTCCACCCAGGCCTGCCGCTGCAGCAGCGGCCGGTACAGGTAGCGCCGGCCATCGCGCTCGGCAGTAATCGCGCCCTTGGTCAGCAGGCGGTTGAGCAGGGTCTTGATGGTCGGCTCGGCCCAGTCACGGTGGGCCAGTGCGGCGACCACGTCATCGGCGCTACGCGGTGCCTGCTGCCATAGCACCTCCATCACAACGGCTTCGGCTTCGCTGATCGGGGTCATGGTTTACATCCGTAATCGACGACCCGATTACGCGCGTAATCGAATCGTCTGTCAAGCCCCTCGACTCCAGGTTCATCCCGGCTGCGCCAGCATCGATTCCTCCCGCCCCAGGCCCCGGATGAAAGCGCTGCCCAAGAAGGAATTCCCGGTCGAGCAGGCCCGCCGCTTCCTCGAACCCGGGCCGATCGTGCTGGTCAGCACCGCCTGGCGCGGCCAGCGCAACCTGATGACGATGGGCTGGCACATGGTGATGGGCTTCTCGCCTTCGCTGGTCGCCACCTACCTGTGGGACGCAAACCACAGCCATGCGCTGGCGCGTGGCAGCGGCGAGTGCGTGATCAATGTGCCGGGTGTGGAACTGCTCGATACCGTGGTGGACATCGGCAACTGCAGCGGCCGCGAGGTCGACAAGTTCGCCCGTTTCGAGCTTGATGCGCTGCCCGCGCGCGAGGTCGGCGCGCCGCTGGTCGGCCAATGCCATTCGTGCTTCGAATGCCGCTTGTACGACGACAGCCAGGTGGCGTCGAACAACCTGTTCATCTGGGAAATCGTACGCGCCCATGTTGCGCCCCGGCCGAAACTGCCGCGCACGATGCATTACCGGGGCGATGGGCGGTTCATGGTGTCTGGCGCCGAAGTCTCCCGTCGACGGCGGTTCAAGCCCGACATGCTGTAATGCCCGCACTCCCCCACACGCAGGACCGCCGCGCATGACCGAACACCTCACCGACCTGGACGCCGCCGTCGACTGGTTGTTTGCGCGCGTGGACGGGCCGCTGCGGATCGGGGCACCGCTGGCACTGGGCAAGCCGCATCGGCTGCTCAATGCCCTTTACGCACGCGTCGAGCACGATCCGTCGCGGCCACTGCAGCTGTATACCGCGCTGTCGCTGAACCCGCCGAAGGCGCGCGGCAACGGCCTGGAAGCGCGCTTCATGGCGCCGTTCGCGCAGCGCCATTTCGGCGACGATTTCCCGCGCCTGGCCTATGCCGATGCGATCGCGCGCGACGCGTTGCCGGCACATGTGCAGGTGGAAGAGTTCTACATGCAGTCCGGCGCCCTGCTCGGCTCGCGGCAGGCGCAGTCCAGCTATACCAGCCTGAACTACACCCACGCCGCCGATGCGGTGGCGCAGCGCGCGCCGCAGGTGATCGTGCAGAAGGTGGCGATGCGGCCGAACGACCGCCGGCTCTCGCTGTCGTGCAACAACGACATCACCCAGGACACGCTGGATGCGATGACCGCTCGCGGGCTGCCTCGCCCGCTGCTGATCGCCGAGATCGATCCGCAGCTACCCTACCTGGGTGGCTCGGCCACGGTCGATGTGTCGTTCTTCGATCTGGTGATCACCCCGCCACCACCGTACCCGGCGTTGTTCGGCCTGCCGCGGCAGCCGGTCGGCGATGCCGACTACGCGATCGGCCTGTATGCCAGCACGCTGGTGCGCGACGGCGGCACCCTGCAGATCGGCATCGGCACGCTGGCCGACGCGCTCAGCCATGCGCTGGTGCTGCGCCACACCGACAACGCGCGCTACCGGCGCGTGCTGCATGCGCTGGATCCGCAGCTGGCCAGCCACCCGCTGGTGCAGGAAATCGGCGGACTGGATCCGTTCGAGGTCGGCCTGTATGGCTGCAGCGAAATGCTCAACGAGGGCTTCCGCCGGCTGGTGCAGACCGGCGTGATCAAGCGCAAGGTGCACGATGACCTGGCGCTGATGCAACGCATCGAGAACGGCAGCACGCTGTCCATCGACCACGCCACCCTGGCTGCCGAGGGCGAGTATCTGCATGGCGCCTTCTACCTGGGCTCGCCGGAGTTCTACGAGTGGTTGCGCACGCTGCCGGAAGACGAATGCCGTGCGATCGGCATGCGCCGCATCAGCGAGATCAACCAGCTGTACGGTGGCAACGAGACACTAGAACGCCTGCAGCGCCGGCACGCGCGCTTCTTCAACTCCTGCATGATGGCCACCGCGCTGGGCGCGGCGGTGTCGGATGCGCTGGATGATGGACGTGTGGTGTCCGGCGTGGGTGGTCAGTACAACTTCGTGGCGATGGCACATGCGCTGCCGGAAGCGCGCAGCGTGCTGATGTTCCGCGCCGCGCGCGATGACAAGGGCCAGCGCGAATCCAACGTGCGCTGGAACTACGGGCACACCACCATCCCACGCCACCTGCGCGACATCTACCTCAACGAATACGGCATCGCCGACCTGCGCGGCCTGACCGACGAGGACTGCGTGCATGCGATGACTGCAATCACCGAGGCCCCGTTCCAGGGCGGCCTGCTGCAGCAGGCACACGCCTCGCGCAAGCTGCTGGCGGCCACGCAACCGGATCCGGAGCGCCAGCAGCGCAACACGCCGCAGGCACTGTCCGCGGCACTGGCACCGTTCCGCGTCGATGGCAGCCTGCCCGACTATCCGTTGGGCAGCGACTTCAACGAGATCGAGCAGGTGCTGGTGAAAGCGCTGGGCTGGCTGAAGGCCAACACGCAGACCCGCGGCGACAAGCTGCGCACGGTCTGGGCGGCGCTGCGGCAACCGGCTGGCGACGGCGATGCGGTGTACCTGCAGCGCATGGGCCTGCAGGCACCGAAGGATTTCGCCGAACGCCTGGACGCGCGACTGCTGCGCCTCGCACTGGCACGCACCGCCTGAAAAAAGGGGACGGAGGGGATTAAGTCGTTTGTGCATAAACGACTTAATCCCCTCCGTCCCCTTTTTCTCATCCACGCATGGCGTAGATCTACCGCTCTATCCTCACTGCATCCTCAAGATACAGACGGGCAATCGGTGGATGCGCTCGATGCTCGACCTGCCACAGGTCGTATGCCGCCTGCATCGCCAGCCACATGCGGGCATTGCCCAGACCTGCAAGCTCAAGGCGGAATGCAAGTTCCGCGGAGATGCCAGCGTGCCCGTTGATGATGGTCGACAGCTGTCCGCGCGAATAGCCAAGATGCTGCGCCAGCGCACTGATCGACATGCTTATCGCCGGCAGGATGTCTTCGCGCAGCGACTCTCCGGGATGCGGTGGATCATGCAACGGCATCGAGCAGACTCCTAGTGGTAATCAAGGTAATCGACCAGTTCGACGTCCAGCCCACGAAAGCGGAACACCAATCGCCAACTCGCCGAGACACTTACAGCCCAGTAGCCGCTATAGCTCCCGCGCAGTGGGTGCAGGCGATTTCCGGGCAGCCCCATGTCTCCAGGCAGCCGGGCTTGATCCAGCTGCAGAAGCAAACGCCGCAACCGAGCCACATGATCGGCACGGACTCCGGACATGTCGCCCCGCTCATAGAGCGCCTTCAGGCCCTTGTGCCTGAAGCTGACGATCATGCGGCGCCAGTGTAAGGCATCACCTTACACCCCGTAAATCCACCATGGGTTTCTGCGCCGCTCTTCTTGTCCATGACTACTTCCGGGGGTACCTCGGCAGGCCCTCCTTTTCGCAAGGAATGCAGGCTAGATGAAGAGGCCAACGCGACACTGGTGCCGCAGGGCGCAACATGCCGGACGAAAAAGGGACGGAGGGGATCAAGTCGTTTGTGCAAAAACGACTTAATCCCCTCCGTCCCCTTTTCTCTCGAGCAAAGAAAAGGCCGGCGTGCGCCGGCCTTTCCCTTCCTGCTTCGCGAGGCTGCTTACAGCGCCTTGGCCGCTTCCACCACGTGGGCGGTGGTGATGCCGAAGTGCTTGTACAGCTGGTCGGCGGGGGCCGAGGCACCGAAGGTGTCGATACCAATCACCGCACCGTCCAGGCCGACGAACTGGCGCCAGAAACCGGTGACACCGGCTTCCACCGCCACGCGCTTGCGCACGGCGTTCGGCAGCACCGATTCACGGTAGGCCGCATCCTGGCGCAGGAACACGTCGGTGGACGGCATCGAGACCACGCGGGTCTTGAGGCCGGCCGCATCCAGCTGGGCCTTGGCTTCGGTCGCCAGCGAAACTTCCGAACCGGTGGCGATCAGGATCACGTCCGGGGTACCGGCGGCATCGGCCAGGACGTAGCCACCGCGCTCGATCTGGGCGATCTGCTCGGCGTTGCGCGGCTGGTGCGGCAGGTTCTGGCGGCTGAACACCAGGCAGCTCGGACCATCCTGACGGGTGATCGCGGCCTTCCAGCTCACCGCCGACTCGACCGCATCGCACGGACGCCACACGTCGTTGTTCGGGATGTAACGCAGCGAAGCCAGGTGCTCCACCGGCTGGTGGGTCGGGCCGTCTTCGCCCAGGCCGATCGAATCGTGGGTGTAGACGTGGATGGCGTGGGCCGGAATCAGCGCGCTCATGCGCACGCCGTTGCGGGCGTAATCGCTGAACACCAGGAAGGTGGCGTCGAACGGAATGAAGCCGCCGTGCAGGGCCAGGCCGTTGGCAATGGCGGTCATGCCGAACTCGCGCACGCCGTAGTACACGTAGTTGGCGTTGGCGTCGTCGCTGGCGACCGACTTGCTGCCCTTCCACAGGGTCAGGTTGGAGTGCGCCAGGTCGGCCGAGCCACCGACGATTTCCGGCAGCAGCGGGGCGTAGGCTTCGATGGCCAGCTGCGAGGCCTTGCGCGAAGCGATCGTCGGGCCTTCAGCGGCCACCTGGGCGATGTAGGCATCGGCCTTGGCAACGAAGTCGGCCGGCAGCTCGCCGTGCGAACGGCGGGTCAGCTCGGACGCTTCAGCCGGGTACTGGCTGGCGTACTTGTCGAACAGCTGTTCCCACTCGGCCTGGCGCAGGGTGCCAGCGCCATTGGCGCGCCAGCCGTCGTAGATCGCCTGCGGGATCTCGAACGGACCGTATTCCCAGCCCAGCTGCTTGCGGGTGGCTTCCAGCTCGTCCTTGCCCAGCGGAGCGCCGTGGCTGGATTCCTTGCCCGCCTTGTTCGGCGAACCGAAACCAATGGTGGTGCGGCAGCAGATCAGGGTCGGCTTGTCGCTCTGCGACAGCGCGGCCTCGATGCCGGCCTTGATGCTTTCCGGGTCGTGGCCATCGACATCGCGCACGACGTTCCAGCCATAGGCCTCGAAACGCTCCGGGGTATTGTCGGTGAACCAGCCCTCGACGTTGCCGTCGATGGAGATGTGGTTGTTGTCCCAGAAGCAGACCAGCTTGTGCAGGCCCCAGGTACCGGCCAGCGAAGCGGCTTCATGCGACACGCCTTCCATCAGGCAGCCATCGCCCATGAACACCCAGGTGCGGTGGTCGACCACTTCCAGCTCCGGGCGGTTGAAGCGCTGTGCCAGCAGCTTCTCGGCCAGGGCGAAGCCCACGGCATTGGCGAAACCCTGGCCCAGCGGGCCGGTGGTGGTTTCCACGCCCGGGGTCTCGTGGCGTTCCGGGTGGCCGGCGGTGTGGCTGCCCAGCTGGCGGAACAGCTTCAGCTGCTCGATCGGCAGGTCGTAACCGCTCAGGTGCAGCAGCGCGTACTGCAGCATCGAACCGTGGCCGTTGGACAGCACGAAACGGTCGCGGTTGAACCAGTGCGGGTTGCTCGGGTTATGGCGGAGATAGTCGTTCCAGAGGACTTCGGCGATGTCGGCCATGCCCATGGGCATGCCGGGGTGGCCGGACTTTGCGGTTTCAACCGCATCGGCGGCAAGGAAGCGGATGGCGTTGGCCAACTGGCGACGGGTAGGCTGCGTCATGGTTCTGTCGGAATCGGGAGGCGGCCGCGGACGTGCGGGCGGCCTATTGTCCCATAGTCGCCGGGCGGGGGGGTCGGTTCACCTTGCCCGGTCGTGCCGGCCGCTGGCCGGCAGTTGCGCAGAATTCAATGAAGATCATGAAGTTGCCGGCCAGCGGCCGGCACTACCCGCCCCCGGAGTTCGGGGGCTGCGCCATAGGCGCCGGGGTGTGGAGGCCGGTAAGGGGGGCCCGCGATTCGCATCGCGAAACGTGGGAGCGGCAGCGCGCATGCGATGACGCGTACCCGGCCAGCGGCCGGCACTACCCGTCCCCGGAGTCCGGGGACGGGAATCCGGTCTCAGTCCTGCTGCGGGCCCAGCGCCGGGCCATCGTGCGACTCGCCCTTGGCCACCAGGGTGGTCAGGGCCAGGTCGCCGGTCACGTTCAGCGCGGTACGGCACATGTCCAGGAAGTGGTTCACGCCCAGGATCAGGCCGATGCCCAACGGGTTCACGCCCACCATCGCGCAGATCATCGCCACCACCGGCAGCGAGCCTGACGGCACGCCGGCCGTGCCGATGCCACCGAGGATGCAGACCGCCATCACCATGATCTGCTGGCCGATGCTCAGGTCCACGCCGAAGAACTGGGCCAGGAAGATCACCGTCACGCCCTCGAACAGCGCGGTGCCGTTCTGGTTGGCGGTGGCGCCCACGGTCAGCACGAAGCGCGACACGCGCTGCGGCAGGCCCATCTGGTCGGCCACGCGCAGCGCGGTCGGCAGGGTGGCGTTGCTGGAGGCGGTGGAGAACGCCATCACCGTCGCTTCCTGGGTATCGCGGAAGAACGACAGCGGCGAACGACCGGACAGCCATACGGCCGTACCGTAGCTCACCACCATGTGCAGGCCGAGTGCCAGCACCACCACGCCCACGTAGGCACCGAGGCGGATGATCAGCTCGAAGCCGAACAGCGCGGCCAGGTTGAACATGAAGCAGGCCACCGCATACGGGGCCAGGCGGATGACCAGGTTGATCAGGGTCATCGAAATTTCGAACACGCCTTCGATGGCGCGGCGCAGCGGCGCGACCTTCTCGTTGTCGGTCAGCACCATGCCGATGCCGAACATCAGCGCGAAGAACATCAGCGACAGGATCGCGCCGTTGTCAGACGCGGCCTGCAGCACGTTGCTCGGCACGATCGACAGCAGCATGTCCATGCCCTTCGGCGTGCCGTGGATGCCCGCGACAATCTCCTTGCTGCGCTCGGCGTTCTCCGACAGCATCATCGCAGCGACCTGCGGGTCGACGCCCACACCCGGCTTGAGCAGGTTCACCAGCACCAGCCCGATGCCCACGGCAATGCCGGACAGCAGCACGGTATAGGCCAGGGTCTTCCAGCCGATGCGGCCTAGGGCGCGGATGTCGCCCATCTCCGACACACCCATGATCAGCGCCGAGAAGATCAGCGGCACGATCAGCATGAAGATCAGGTTGAGGAACAGGCCCGACGCCGGGGTGGTGATGTAGTCCATTACCCACTTGGCACCGGCCTGCAGACCATCGACGCTGCCGCCCAGGGCGTGCACGATCAGTCCCAGGATCAGGCCGATCGCAAAGCCGATGCCCATCTTCCAATGCAGGGGCAACTTCTTCTTGTCGGCAGCAGCTGCTGTCATGCGCGGGTTTCCTCGAAAAATGAATGCACTCTAACAAAGCGCGCAAGCGGCGCCGGTTCAGGTTCGCCGCGGCGGATACAGCGGCGCCAGGCCAGTGTCAGCGGTCTTTGCTGCCGCCGACCAGTGCGGTCCGTCACGGAAGACCTCGCGCAGGCGCGTGCGCAGCGGCGCAAGATCACCCTGCCCGCCCCATCGGGCCTGCTGCAGTTCCTGCAGCACCTGGCGCTGGGCGGCATCCTCAAGCCGCGCGATGACCTGCTCGATACGTTCGACACCGGCCATCGCACACAGCTGCGCTTCCACCTGATCAAACCCTTCACCATCCAGCGCGCGGCGCAGTTCGGCCACGCCGGCACGTCCAGTCGCCACAGCCGGCACAGCGCCCTTGGCCGCCACGGGTGCCGCCACGCGCGGGCGACGGCCTCGCTGCCAGCCCCACAACAGCGTCAACAGCCACAGCAACGCCAGGCCGATGGCGGCGCCCATCCACGGCCACGGACGCTCGGACAAACCACTGGCGCGCGGATCGGTCGCCGCGATACGGCTGTCCTGGCCATCGCCATCCGGCAGCGCCGCATCGGTGTCGATCGGCGGCAGCGGTGCAGGTGACGCACTGCCAGCCCCGTTACCGGCCACCACGGCCAGCGTCAGGTCCGGCAGCTTCGCTTCCTGTGCCTTGCCATTGCGCACGTCCCACCACGGCAGGCGCGGCCCCGGCACCACCAGCGAACCCGGCTGGCGCGGCACGATCGAATAGCGGCGGGTGATCTTCAGCCGCGGGGTACTGCCATTGAAGGTCTCTTCGTACTGCGCAGGTTCTGCGAACACCTGCGCGGCGTTGCCGACGTCGGGCACCGGCAGATCGGTGAACTGCGCGCGGGTGGCGCCTTCGGCAATCGCCTCCACCACCACGTTGGCCGCCTCGCCGGTACGGGCGCTGGTCGGTGCACTGGTGTAGCGCAGCTGCAGGCCCTGCAGCGGCAGCCATGGCTGCGGCGCCTGTGCCGGTTGCGCCTGCACCTGCAACGTGCGATCGGCGCCAGTGGCATTCATGCGCCCGTCGCCGCCGCCGAAGAAATCGTCGAAGAAGCCACCGGCACTGCGCCCGCTGAAGCGCGCACCGGCCAGCCGAAGTGCACCGCTGCGCTCGGGGATCAGCAGGAAGCGCCGCTCGACCACGTTGTAGCGGCGGCCGTTGACCTGTCGCACATCGGTGCGGTCATCGCCCACCCGCTGCAACGACGCGCCGCCCGGTGTATCCAGCACCAGTTCGCCGGAGGCCAGCTGCGAAGCGAAATACAACCGCACCACCACGCCTACGCTCTGCTGCACATACGGTGTCTCGTCATCGACAGCGGTTTCGATGAACGCCACCGCATTGCTGTCGGGACCTGCCACGGCAGCGGCATCCACCTGCAGGGTCAACGGTGCGGTACGTACGCTGCCCACCTGCAGGCCCGGCACCACCAGTGCACCGCTACGCCGTGGCGTGAGTGCCACGCCATACAGATTGCGCTGCTGCATGCTGCCATTGCTCCACGCTACCTGGCGGCTGCTGGTCTGCCCGCTGAGGTCGAAGTCTGTTCGCAACGGTGTGAAGTCAGGGGCGCCCTGGTCGCTCTCGACATTGAGCGTGACCGTGTCACCCATCGCGATGCGGTCGCGGTCCAGCCACGCACGCGGCTGCGCCCAGGCCAGCAGCGGCAGCCACAGCAGCAGCGCCGCCAGTACCTGTCGGGGCCAGTGCCCGTGCATGTTGATCGCCCGCGTCATCGCCCTTCCCTCTTCCTGCGTTCGTTTTCCAGCTGGAACTTGGCCCGCAGCAATGCGCCCGGATCATCCGGCACGCGTCGCATCCACGCCTCCACCGCCTGCTGCTCCTCGCGTTGGCGTGGGGTGGTGCCATCGCTGCCTGGTACCGGCTTGCCGTCCTTGTCGGCCTGACCCTCGCGCGCCTGCTGCATCGCCTGCTGCATGCGCTGGCGCTGCTGTTCATCGGCCTGCGCCTGCGCCTTGGCATCCTCCACCTGTGGCGGCGCCTGCTGTCCATCGCGGCCGCGCTCGCCGGGCTGCGGGCTCGACTGGTTCTTGTCGTCACCGGGATTGGGCTGGCCCTGCTGACCCGACTGTGGCTGTCCCTGACCGGGATTCTGCTGGCCCTGCTGCGGCTGCTGGCCCTGCGGATTCTGCTGGCCCTGTGAATCGTTCTGCTGCTTCTGCTGCCCGTTCTGCGGTGGCTTCTGCTGATCCTGGCCTTTGCCACCCGACTGCTTGCGCTTGCGCGCGGCATCGACCACGGCACGGTTGGCGACCGCATCGGCCATGCCGGGATGCAGTGCCAGCGCGCGGTCGTAGGCGGCAATGGCTTCGTCGTAGTTGCCCTGGCGGGCCAGCGTATTGGCCAGGTTGTACCAGCCCGCATCGCTGTCGATGCCCTCGAACTGCTTGCGGGCACTGGCGAAATCACCGTTGCGGTAAGCCTGCGCACCTTCGGCCAGACGCTGGTGCTGCACCTGGTCGGCGCGCTTCCACAGCGTGCCCTGCGCCGGCGGTGCGGCCGGCACCGCGGGCGCCTGCGCCTGCACATCACTCATCCATGGCAACAGGCCCACCGCCAGCACCGCCGCCAGCAGCGCGCGGCGTCGGAAGGCCAACAGCGCCAGCAGCATCACCGGTGGCAGCAGCCAGAACCCTTCATCACGCCATTGCTTGCCCTCGCCGGGCCGCTGCGCCGCAGTACCTTCGCGTGCATCAAGTACGCCCAGCGCACGCAGATCACTGTCATCGGTGGCGATGCGGGCATAGCGGCCTCCGCCTGCGGTCGCCACCGCACGCAGGCTGCCTTCATCCAGCGCGGCCTGGCGGATCTGCCCAGTGCCATCCCGGTACGCCGCACCGGCAGATGTGCCCAGCCCCAGTACCGACACCTGCATGCCGAGGCTGCGCGCCTGCGCTGCGGCCAGTGCCGCTTCATCATCCGCCTGATCGCTGACCAGCAGGATCTGCCCCCGCAATGCCCCGATCTGGCGCATCAACCGCGTCGCCCAGTCGATGCCACGGTCGGCGCGTTGTCCGTCGCGCGGCATCACATCCGGCGACAGCGCGTCCAGATACAGCGCGACGTTGCTGCCGTCATCGGTCAGCGGTGCCACGGTGTAGGCATCCTCGGCATAGACCACCAGGCCCACCTGGCCACCCTGGCGGGCACGCAGCAGCTCGCCCACTTTCGCCCGAGCCTGCAGCAGGCGCGACGGCGGCAGATCGGTGGCATTGATCCGGCTGGACAGATCCAGCACGACCAGCAGCGGTGCGCTGGCCTGGAACATCGGTTGTGCCTGCTGCCGCCAACTCGGCCCGGCCATGGCCAGCGCTGCCAGGGTCCAGCCCAGCAGCACGGCCCAGGGCAGGCGTGCACGGCGGCGCGTGCCCGCAGCCAGCAGATGTGGCAACAGGTGGGCATCCACCGCTGTTCGCCACACGTCGCTGCGCCGCTGCCGATACAACGCCACAGCGATGATCAACGGCAGCGCCAGCAACGCCCACAGCCATTCCGGACGCAGGAAGTGCAGCGCGTTCCAGTCAGGAAGATTCGAAGCAAGCGCGATCATCGGCGACGCTCCGGCCACAGCCAGGCCAATGCGCCCAGCAGCAAGGCCAGGCCCAGCGCCCATGCATAGCGTTCCTCGCGCGGTCGCAGGCTTGGTCCCTTCGCAGCGATCGGCTCGAGCCGGTCCAGTTCGGCATAGATGCCGGCCAGCTGTGCAGTGTCGCGGGCGCGGAAGAACTGGCCGCCGGTCATGCTCGCGATCTTCTTCAAGGTAGCCTCGTCGACCGGATCCTGGTCGGCGGAAATGGGAATACCGAACAGGCGCATGCTGCCATCACCGCCAAAGGCGACGGTGTGGATACGCACGCCCTCGGCACGTGCGACTTCGGCGGCACGCAGCGGTTCCAGCACGCCGGCATTGCTGACGCCGTCGGTCAGCAGAATCAGCACGCGCTGGCCTTCAGGCTGGCTGCGCAGGCGCTTCACTGCCAGGCCGATGGCATCACCGATGGCGGTCTCGCGCCCGGCCAGGCCGACCACGCTGTCGCGCAGCTGGTCGCGCACGCTGGCCAGATCCGCCGTAAGCGGCGTCAGCGTGTAGGCGCGGTCGCCGAAGATCAGCAGGCCGATGCGATCACCGGCACGACGATCAAGGAAATCGGCCAGCACGGCCTTGGCCGCGGTCAGGCGATCCACCGCCTGCCCGCCCAGCACCATGTCGCCCTCGCCCATGCTGCCGGACACGTCCATCGCCAGCATCATCTGCCGGCCCTCCTGCGGAGGCGTGATCGCTTCACCCAGCTGTTGCGGGCGAGCCAGTGCGACGCACAGCGCGCACCAACCCAGCCACAACAGCAGCGTGCGCAGCCACGACACGTCAACGCGGCCGCCACCGGACAGCGCTTCCAGTTCCGTCGCCGCATAGGGCACCCGCAGCGCAGCGCCGGGATCGGCACGACGCTTCCACCAGCGCATCAGCAACGGCAACGGCAGCGCCAGCAGGGCCAGCGGCCACGCCAGCTGCAGGTCCGGCCATGGCCAGTAACTTGCCAGCAGGTTCATCGGCGCCGCTCCAGCAGCATGGCCAGGTAGCGCTCGCGCGCCCAGCGGCGTACTGCGGCCACCTCGTTGACGTCCACCCGTGGGCGATAGGCACCTTCGGCCAACAGGCTTCGGCGTGCTTCCGGCAATGTGCCCTGCGGATCCACGCGCTGCCACCAGGCGTCATCGCGCAGGGATTCACTGCCGGGCTGCGCCTGGCGTGCGGCGCGACGCAGCAGTCCGGCGATGGCTGCCAGTTCCGCAGCAGCATCGGCGGTGGATGCCAGCTCCTGATCGAACAGCTGCAACCAGCGTTGGCGGCGACGGCGACGTTGCCACCAGAAGAAGGCCGCCACCACCAGCAACAGCAGCACCACGCCGCCGATCATCAGATAGCCCGGTGCCGGCGGCCACCATGATGGAGCGGGTGGCACCTGCACATCGCGCAGCGGCAGGTTCGCGCTCATGCCGGCACCTCGGTCGGGGATGGCGCCAGCCAGGCATCACTGGGCGCGTCGGTGGACAGCACCTGCACATCGACGCGGCGCGCTCCCAGCTGGCGCCGCAGGTCCTGCAGCGGTTCAACGAAATGGGCCTGCCAATGAGCCTGGACCTCGCTGCGTCGCAGGTCGAGGCCGATGCGCTGCTGCAGGGTCTGGAACTGTAGCGCGGCTGACGGAGGCTGCAGTTCCAATGGATCCACCAGCAGCACCAGACTGAGGTCGTGGTGCTGGGCCAGCGCACTCCAGCGCGCCGGCGGAATACGGATGGCCTGCTGCGGATCGGCCAGCACCAGCACACGTGCACCCGGGCGCAGGACGCGACCGGCATGGTCCAGCGCACGTTCCAGGCCAAGGTCATCGGCCGGGGGCTGCGCATACCAGCGGGTGAGCGCGTCCAGCACGCGCAATACGCCGCGCGGGCCGCCTGCCGGTGCAATCGGTGGTTCACGGTCGCTGCCACGCAGGGCGCCGATGCGATCGCCACGACGCTGCGCCGACCACGCGGCGACGGCGCCCGCGCGTGCAGCCTGCACCGATTTGAAGCGCACGCGGGTGCCGAAGTACAGGGCCGGCGAGGTATCGGCCACGATCAGGCTGACCCGCTCGCGTTCGGCCTGGAACAGCTTGGTGTGGGCACGACCGGTCCGCGCGGTCACCCGCCAATCGATATGCCGTGCATCATCACCGGCCACGTACTCGCGTGACTCCGCATATTCCATGCCACGCCCGCGCAGCGGCGACGGCGCCTGCCCGGCGTTGCCGGCACGGCCACGGCGTGGCGGCGGCGGTCGCTGTGCAAGGCGGCGCAGCGCCACCAGTTCGGACAGTTGCGGGCGCAGCCCGTCACCGTCACTGACGGAGGAGGCGTGGTGCAGGGATGGATCGGTCATGCGCAGGCTCAGGGTGCCGGCACCCGGGCCAGCAGCTCCTGCACCAGGCGTTCGCCATCCCAGCCTTCAGCGGTGGCCTCATAGCTGGGCAGCACGCGATGGCGCAGCACGTCGGCGGCAACCGCACGCACGTCATCGGGGGTGACGAAGTCGCGGCCGGCCAGCCAGGCGCGCGCGCGTGCACAGCGTTCCAGCGCGATGGAACCGCGCGGGCTGGCGCCCCATGCAATGCGGCGGCCAAGGCCAGCGTCATAGCGCGACGGATCACGCGAGGCCAGCACCAGCTCGATCAGGTAGCGTTCCAGCGCCGGCGCCATGTGCAGGTCCAACACTTCGCGGCGGGCATCGAACACATCCTGCATCGGCAGCTTTTCCGGCGCTTGTGCGGCTTCGCCCAACGCACCACGGGCGCGCTCGCGAGCCAGGCGCAGGATCTCCGATTCGGCGGCCTGGTCCGGGTAGCCGATGCGCACATGCATCAGGAAACGGTCCAACTGCGCTTCTGGCAGCGGGAAGGTGCCTTCCTGCTCGATCGGGTTCTGCGTGGCCATCACCAGGAACAGTGGCGGCAGCGCGTAGGTGTGGCGGCCCACGGTGACCTGGCGCTCGCCCATCGCTTCCAGCAGTGCCGACTGCACCTTGGCTGGCGCGCGGTTGATTTCATCGGCCAGCAGGATCGGATGGAAGATCGGGCCGGGTACGAATTCGAAGCGGCCTTCCTGCGGACGCCAGATCTCGGTGCCGGTCAGGTCGGCCGGCAACAGGTCCGGGGTGAACTGCACGCGGGCGAAGTCGGCCTCCAGGCGCGAGGCCAGCGCGCGGATCGCCGTGGTCTTGGCCAGGCCCGGAGCGCCTTCCACCAGCAGGTGGCCATCGGCCAGCAGCGCGATCAGCAGGCGTTCGACCAGCGCGGCCTGGCCGACGATCTCGGCCGACAATGCGTCGCGCAGCTGGCTGAAAGCGGCATGCAGGCGGGAAGTGGCCGGCGCGGACGGCGCGGACGGCGGCGAGACGGTTTCGGGCATCGGCGGTGGCAGGTTCATGGGGGCCTTTGACCGGCGCGGGACGGCACGGGTTCCCGACATCATCGCAGGGTGCCCTGCGAATGGCATCAAGAACGGCTGAACGGCCCATCCACGCATGGCGTGGATCTACTGGACATGGGCGGCGTGGATCTACGGGCGGAAACGCAGAAGGGCCGCGCAGGGCGGCCCTTCTGCGTTTCGCGGAGGCGCGGGCTCAGTTCTGCTTGGCCACGCGCAGCACCTTCGGGGTCACGAACACCAGCAGCTCGGCCTTGTCCTTGTTGCGGCCGCGCTTCTTGAACAGGTTGCCCAGGAACGGCACGTCGCCCAGGAACGGCACCTTGCTGATGCTGCTGCGGTCGGTGAACTCGTACACACCACCGATGACCACGGTCTGCCCATCCTCGACCAGCACCGCGGTGTTGACCTCACGGCGGTTGATCGACGGTACCGTGCCGTAGCCCTGCAGTTCGATCAGGCGGTCGACTTCGTCCTTCTTCACCTGCATGTTGAGGAACACGCGGTTGTCGTTGGTGATGGTCGGGGTCACCCGCAGTTCCAGCACCACTTCCTTGAACTGCACGTTCGGGGTGGAACCGGCGCCACCGGCAGCACCGGTGCCGCTGATGGTGACGTAGCCGATTTCCTTGCCCTGCTTGATCATCGCCTCGCGCTGGTTGGTGGTGACCACGCGCGGGTTGGAGATCACCTCACCCCGCGACTCTTCCTGCATGGCCGACAGCTCCACGTCCAGCAGGTAGCCTGCGTTGAGGATCGACAGCGCCAGCGAACCCGGATTGCTGGCCGTAGCCACCGGCAGGTTCCAGTTCAGGCCACGCTTGATGGTCGGGCCGCTGGGAATCGGCGCCGGGCCGACGCTGCCACCGGCCTGCCACTCACGGACCGCCTTGGCGTTGGCCAGTGCGGTATCGACCTGCGACTTGCGGGTTTCCTCATTGGCAGCGAGGCTGCCGCTGAAGTACACGTTGTCGCGGCTGCCGCTGATGCCGAACTTCGCACCCAGCTCGCGGGCGAAGGTGTCGGTCGCGATCACGATGCGGCTTTCGATCAGCACCTGGTCGACCGGGCGGTCGATCACGCTGATCAGCTCGCGCATGCGCGCGATCTTCTTCGGAATGTCGCTGATCATCAGCGTGTTGGTGCGCTCGTCGGCGACAATGCGGCCCCGCCCGGACAGGAAGCCACTCTCCTCCTGCGACGAGCCGCCACCACCGCCATTGCCGCCACCACTGCCACCACCGATGCCCTTGGCCTCGGTCAGCGCTTTGAAGATCTGCGTGGCGCTGTGGTAGTTGATCTGGACGTAATCGGTGACCAGGTCTTCGCGGTTCTCGATGGCGATGCGCGCGTCTTCCTTCTCCTGCTCGAACTTGGCCAGCTCAGCCTGCGGAGCGACCCAGATCACGCTGCCATCGCGACGCTTGTCCAGGCCCTTGGCACGCAGCACGATGTCCAGCGCCTGGTCCCACGGCACGTTGACCAGGCGCAGGGTCACATTGCCCTGTACCGAATCGGAGGCCACCACGTTGAGATTGGATTCCTCGGCGATCAGCTGCAGCACGGTGCGCACCGGCACGTCCTGGAAGTTGAAGGTCACCGGCTTGCCGGTGAAACCGCGCTGACCAACAGCCTTGGCAGCCTGGGTGACGCTGCCGGCGGTGACTGCACCGACGGCGGCCGGCGCCTGCCGCGGGCTGATCTCCACCACGTACTCGTTGCCACTCTGGTAGGCCAGTGATTCGACCGCACCGCCGGTGCTCAGCACCAGCTGGGTACCGGCACCGGACGGCTTGGCGTCAATGCGCTGCACCGGCGTAGCGAAGTCGATGACGTTCATCGGCTTCTGCAGGTTGGCCGGCAGTCGGGCGTTACCGACATCGACCACCACGCTGTTGCCCTGCGTACGCAGGTCCGGAACCGCGCCCTGGCCGTCAAACTGGACGATCAGGCGCCCGGCGCCATCATCGCCGCGCTTGAAATCGATCTTGGCCACCGACAGGCCGGCCGGCGCTGCCGCCGGTGCCACGGTGGCGCCCACCGGCTTTTCCGCCGGTGCGGCGGCCAGCGCCGGAGCGCAGGCCAGCATCAGCGCGACTCCCAACGCGCTGACACGGTTCAAGGTAAAGCGCCGGATGGGACGCAGCCCCTTGGCTTGGTGAAAGGTCATCGTGCTATCCCCAGTAAACGATCATTGATCTTCAAGCGAGAGCGTTGCCGGCCGCTCCAGCCAGCCACCCGCGCCATCCGGCACCAGTTCGATCAGCTCCACGTGGTCTTCGAAGACCGCCGTGACCCGCCCGTCGCTCTGCCCCAGGTAGCCGCCCGGGCGTACCCGGTAGGTCACCTTGTCCGGCCCCATCACCAGCGCCACGGTGGCGGCTCCGGTGCCGATGGTGCCGACCATGTCCAGTGCGTCCAGCGGGAAGCCTTCCAGCGGCTCCTTGCGCCGGTTCGGATCCGGACGCAATCCGCCATTCCCCTGCTGCGGATTGGTCCAGGCATCGGTGAACGGGTCGCGCAGACCCTGTGCGGAGTATTCGAAGGTTTCGAACTGCTGCATCACCGGCAGCGGCTCCAGCGGCTGCGCCGGTCGCGCACGCTCGCCTTCCACCCACTTTTCAAGATTCGGTGCATCACCCGGCGTGCTGGTCACATCGCGGCCGCACGCGGCCAGCATCAGCACGATGGCAGCCATTCCACAACGCGCAAAGAGGGAACGGATCACTTCTTCTCCTCCTTGCCGGCGTCAGCCGCCTGCTGTGCCTGCACTTCGGTCTCATCCAGATAGCGATAGGTCTTGACCGTGCCGGACAACTCCAGCGCACCACTGCGGGCGTTGCCGCTGGTCTTGTCCTTGGGCTTGAGGTTGATGTCGTGCATGGTCAGGATGACCACGCGCGGCAGCGACGCCACGCCACTGACGAAGGCACCGAACTGGTGGTAACTGCCCACCATGCGCAACTTGATCGGCTTTTCGGCGTAGAACTCCTTGACCTGCTCCTGCTCCGGCTCGAACAGCTCGTTGGTCAGGCCGCTGGACAGCGCGGTCTGCGAGATGTCGATGATCAGGTCCGGCATTTCGGTCTTGCTGGGCAGCTGCCGCAGCATCTGCTGCAGCACCTGTTCCATCTGTGCCAGCTGCTGCTTCAGCGGCGCCAGGTTCACCGCACGCTCCTGCTGCTTGGTGAACTCCGAACGCAGCTCGACTTCCTTCGATTCCAGGCCGGCCAGTTCCTCGCGCTTGCCACTGATCAGCAGCATCCACGCCACGAACATGATCACCAGCGCCAACAGCGAGCAGAAGACGATCTTGGCCTTCTGCGGCCAATTGCCGATGTCGTTGAAATCCAGGTTCTTCAGATCGATTTTCTGGCTCATGCGCGATCCCCCTGCAGCGGGGCGTTGAAGGCCTGCGGCGGCTGCGCCAGGCGGCTGCCCTCGGGCTTCGGCGCAGGCTTTGCAGCCGGGGCTGCCGGCTGGTTCGGCGTAGCCGGGGCCGGGGTGGCAGCAGGTGCGTTGACCGGCGCGGCGGCGGGAGCGGGTGCAGCCGGTGCAGCAGCAGGCTGGCCGGCGGCCGGTGCAGCAGGTGCAGCAGGTGCCGCTGCATCCGGGCCGGCTGCAAGCGGTGCCACTGCGGGCGGAGCCGGCGTTGCCACCGAACCATCGGCGTTGAGGCCTGGCGTACCGGCCACTTCCTCACTCTGTGCCGGCAGCTTCACCTTGACCACGAACACATAGGGCAGCGCCTTGATGTCGGCCAGCGGGCCCACCTTGCCGTCCTTGTCCTTCTCGGGATCACGCGCTTCGATGATCGACAGTTCCGGGTTGGTCATCCAACCGGAGGTCTCCAGATTGCGCATGTACGCCGAAACTCGGGCATTGGACTGGGTGCGGCCTTCCAGGGTCAGCACGTCGCCTTCCTGCTTCAGCGCGGTCAGCACCAGGCCATCGGGAATCGTGCGCACCAACGCATCGAACAGGTGCACCATCTGCGAGCGCTTGGCCTGCAGTTCCTCGATCACCTTCTTGCGGGCCAGCAGGCGTTCCTTCTGCGCGTCGAGGCGGTCGATCTCCTTGTTCTGTTCCTTGACCTTGTTCTGTTCCTTGACCTTCTCGATCTCGGCTTCCAGATAGGCGTTGCGGTCCATCTGGCCGCTCACCTGGCGGTCGTAGTAGAACCAGATCACCAGCGACAGCAGCAGGCCACCGATCGCGGCCATGCCCAGCATTGCGTAGAACTCGCGCTGGCGTTGCTTGCGCCGCTCGGCGCGCCAGGGCAATAGATTGATGCGTGCCATCAGTCGAAGCTCCTCAGCGCCAGACCGGTTGCGATCATCAGCGCGGGGGCATCCTGGGCCAGCGCATGCGCGTTCACCTTCGGCCCCAGGGTCATCTGCGCCAGCGGGTTGGCGACCACGGTCGGCACGCCCAGCTGTTCCTCGACCATTTCCGGCAGACCGCCCAGCACGGCGCAGCCGCCGGCCAGCACGATGTGATCAACGCGGTTGAACTCGCTGCCTGCGTAGAAGAACTGCAGCAGGCGGCTGATCTGCTGGACCGTGGCTTCCTTGAACGGCTCCAGCACTTCCATCTCGTAGCTTTCCGGCAGCCCGCCCTGGCGCTTGGCCAGGCCGGCTTCCTCGTAGCTCAGGCCGTAGCGGCGCATGATCTCGTCGGTCAGCTGCTTGCCACCGAACACCTGTTCGCGGCTGTACAGGCTGCGGCCGCCGCGCAGGACATTGAGGGTGGTCATGGTGGCGCCGATGTCGACCAGCGCGACCACACCCTCGATGGATACCGGCAGCTCGCTGGCGACCAGGGCATAGGCGTTCTCGACCGCGAAGGCCTCCACGTCCATCACCTTGGCCTGCAGGCCACCCAGCTCCAGCGCCGACTGGCGCAGTTCCACGTTCTCCGAACGCGACGCGGCCAGCAGCACCTGGACCATCTCCGGGTTGTTCGGGATCGCCCCGATCACCTCGAAGTCCAGGTTCACTTCCTCGATCGGGTACGGAATGTAGTTGACCGCTTCCAGCTCGATCTGGGCTTCCATGTCGTTCTCGTCGAGCTCGGCCGGCATCGGGATCACCTTGGTGATCACCGCCGACCCAGCGACGGCGGCAGCGGCCAGCTTGGCCTTGCTCCCCGAGCGGTTCATCGCGCGGCGGATGGCCTCACCCACGGCCTCCACTTCCACGATGTTCTTCTCCACCACCGCATTCGGCGGAAGAGGTTCCACAGCGTAATGTTCCACACGAAAACGATTGCCACTGCGGGACAGCTGCAAAAGCTTTACCGCAGTCGAACTGATGTCGACGCCTACAAGCGGCGACTGACTTTTTGGGATGAGCCCCACGGTTTCTCCCCTGCCGACGGGCACTTGGACCCAAGACCTGCGCCCGAGCATTAATAACGTATTCTTAGCAAATGGCAACGGCCCTGCTGTGAAGTCCCTCACGGATTCACCATGCAGCCCCTGACTGTTCCCCTTGCGCTCCCCGGTGCCGACCCCAGCCGCCACCTTGCGTAATCTATACTCTGCGACCACGAAATTCGCAATCGGAATCTGAACCCGATGACTCGACTCCGCCGCTGGCTGCGCTGGATCTTCCTGATTGTCCTGGTCCTGGCGCTGATCGGCGCGGCCGCCGTGGGCGGTCTGTACTACGCCGTGTCCTCCAAGCTTCCCGACGTGCAGACCCTGCGCGACGTGGAAATGCAGGAGCCCATGTACGTCTATGCCGCCGACGGCAAGCTGATGGCGGTGTTCGGCGAGACCCGCCGTACCCCCATCACCATGAAGGACGTGCCCGAACGCCTGAAGCAGGCGTTCCTGGCCACCGAGGATGCCCGCTTCTACGAGCATGGCGGTGTGGACTACATGGGCATCGGCCGTGCGGTGTGGCTGCTGGCCACCACCAACGACAAGCGCGTGCCGGGTGGCTCCACCATCACCCAGCAGGTGGCCCGCCAGTTCTTCCTCAGCTCCGAGTACAGCTACACCCGCAAGCTGGCCGAGATCCTGCTGGCGCGGAAGATCGAGTCCGAGCTGAGCAAGGACGAGATCTTCGAGCTGTACCTGAACAAGAGTTTCTTCGGCAACCGCGCCTACGGCGTGGCCGCCGCCGCCGAGTTCTACTACGGCAAGAAGCTGAACGAGCTGGACCTGGATGAAATGGCCTCGCTGGCCGGCATCCCCAAGTTCCCGTCTTCGGGCAACCCGATCTCCAACCCGGAACGTGCCCGCCAGCGCCGCGACAACTATGTGCTGCAGCGCATGGCCGACCTGAAGTTCGTCAGCCAGGCCGAGGCCGACGCGGCCAAGGCCGTGCCGATGCACGCCACCGCGCATGAGCCGCCGGTGCAGGTCGATGCGCCCTACGTGGCCGAGCTGGTCCGCCAGGAAATGATCGCCCGATTCGGCGGCGACGTGGTCAACAAGGGCTATCACGTCACCACCACGATCGACTCCACCCTGCAGACCGCCGCGAACCAGTCGGTGCGCGACGGCCTGCTGCTGTACGACCACCGCCACGGCTGGCACGGCGTGGAGAAGCAGGTGCAGCTGGGTGCCGGTGACGATACCGCCGCCCTCGCCGAGCACCTGCGCGGCATGTTCGGCCAGGCCGGCCTGCTGCCGGCGATCGTCGCCAGCACCGGCGCCGATGGCAGCGCCACCGTGGTGCTGGCCAACCGTACCGAGATCGTGCTGCCGGCCGGTGCCGCCAAGTGGACCAACAAGACCCCGGGCAAGCTGGTGCAGCGCGGTGACATCGTGCGCGTGCGCGCCGGTGCCAAGGAAGGTGAGTGGCTGCTGGACCAGATCCCGCGCGGCCAGTCCGCGCTGGTCTCGCTGGATGCCCACAACGGCGCGTTGAAGGCGCTGGTGGGTGGCTTCAGCTTCTCCGGCAACAAGTTCAACCGCGCCACCCAGGCCCGTCGCCAGCCGGGCTCGAGCTTCAAGCCGTTCGTCTACGCAGCCGCCTTCGACAAGGGCTACAACCCGGCCTCGATCGTGCTCGACGCCCCGGTCGTGTTCCGCGACCGCCGCGGCAAGACCTGGGCCCCGCAGAACGACGGCGGCGGCTTCCGTGGCCCGATGCGCCTGCGCGAAGCGCTGGTGCAGTCGCGCAACCTGGTCTCGGTGCGCCTGCTCGATGGCATGGGCGTGGACTACGCACGCAAGTACATCAGCGAGTTTGGCTTTGCCGAATCGGAACTGCCGCCGAACCTGTCGATGTCGCTGGGCACCGCCTCGCTGACCCCGCTGTCGGTGGCGCGTGGCTACGCCGTGTTCGCCAACGGCGGCTCGCGCGTGGACACCTGGCTGATCGACCAGGTCAACGACCGCGACGGCAACCTGGTGTTCAAGGAAAACCCGGCGCTGGCCTGCCGCGACTGCGCCGGCAGCAGCGACCAGCCGGTCAACCAGGTGGTGGACGGCTTCAACTTCGGCGCTCCGGCCCCGAAGGTGGACCCGGCCGCTGCGGCCAAGGCCGAAGCCAAGGTCGACACCCCGGCGGCACCGGCCAACCCGGATGCCCGCACCGCCCCGCGCGCGATCGATGCCCGCACTGCCTACCAGCTGGTGTCGATGATGCGCGACGTGGTCCAGCGCGGTACCGGCGTGCAGGCCAAGGTGCTCGGCCGCGAGGACGTGGGCGGCAAGACCGGCTCCACCAACGACCACCGCGATGCGTGGTTCTCCGGCTTCGGCGGCCCGTACGTGACCACCGTGTGGGTGGGCCGCGACGACTTCCGCTCGCTGGGTTACCGTGAATACGGTGGCAAGGCCGCCCTGCCGATCTGGATCGACTACATGCGCACCGCGCTGAAGGACACCCCGATCGCGCAGAACGAACCGCCCAGCGGCATGGTCCAGGCCACCCTCAACGGCGCCACCGAGTGGGTGAAAGTGGAAGACATGGACCGTCTGACCGACTACGACCTGAACCTCAATACCCCGCAGGCCGACGCCGCCGCGTTCGATATCTTCTGAGGAAGGGTTCGGTAGGTGCCGCTCTGGTAGATGCCAACCTTGGTTGGCGCCGATGCCGCTCTGGTAGATGCCAACCTTGGTTGGCGCCGATGCCGCCCCGGTAGTTGCCAACCTTGGTTGGCACCGATACCGCCCCGGTAGTTGCCAACCTTGGTTGGGCCCTGTGCCGACCAAGGTCGGCACCTACCAAAGCGTTGGTGGGTGCCAACCTCGGTTGGCACCGATGCCGCCCTGGTAGTTGCCAACCTTGGTTGGCGCCCTGTGCCGACCAAGGTCGGCACCTACCAAAGCGTTGGTGGGTGCCAACCTCGGTTGGCACCGATGCCGCCCTCGTAGATGCCAACCTTGGTTGGCGCCCTGTGCCGACCAAGGTCGGCACCTACCAAAGCCTTGGTGGGTGCCAACCTCGGTTGGCACCGATGCCGCCCTGGTAGATGCCAACCTTGGTTGGCGCCCCGTGCCGACCAAGGTCGGCACCCACCAAAGCGGTTGCATCCGCCATACCCACGCAGATGTCACATCCGTGCGCTAGTCTGTAGCCAGGTCGCAACAGGGAGTCATCGCATGCATCGCGCCCGTCAGCATGCTGCCAGCCAGACCCGCGAGCGGCGCCACCGCCTCGCCCACGAAGCCGCCCGCCTGATGGCCGAAGGCGGCATCCGCGACTACCACCAGGCCAAGTTGAAGGCCGCCAGCCGGCTCGGCATTCACGACGATGCCTCCCTGCCCCGCAACACCGAGATCGAAGACGCCCTGCGCGAGTACCAGCGGCTGTTCTCCGGGCCGCAGCACGGCAACGAACTGCAGCGCCGCCGCGAAGCCGCGATGCGTGCGCTGGAGTTCCTGCACGGCTTCTCCCCGCGCCTGGCCGGTCCCGTGCTGGACGGCACCGCCGACGCCAACAGCCCCGTGCAGCTGCACCTGCACAGTGACGACCCGGAAGCCGTGCACCGCTTCCTGGACGAACACGGCATCCCCGCCGAATCGCGAACACGCCGCCTGCGCATGGACCGCGAACGCTGCCTGGACGTGCCGGTGTGGGTGTTCAGTGCCGAAGAGCTGACCTTCGACCTGGCGGTGTTGCCGTATGACGCCCTGCGTCAGGCACCGCTGTCACCGGTGGATGAGAAGCCGATGCGACGCGCATCCGTGGCGCAGTTGCGGCAGGTGCTGGCCGAAGCGGAGATCACCGCGTACATCGGCGGCTGACGGTAACGCCGGTCCATGGCCGGCGAGCGCAGCGGTGCCTGCCTTGGGTGGGTGCGGACCGTTGGTCCGCACTGTGCTTCGGGCATTTCGATGGCTGACCGGAGAGCAGTCGAGCATGGCTCGACTCTACAGGGGCGCTGCACCCGTGTTTGGTAGGTGCGGACCGCTGGTCCGCACTGTGCTTCGTGCATTTCGATGGCTGAGCGGAGAGCAGTCGAGCAAGCTCGACTCTACAAAAGCGGTGTTACCTGCTCTGGCAGATGATGCCCATCTTGCTCCCGCTACCAGACAAAACGGGTATCGCGCAGCGGGTCGCTGAGCAGCCGCGGCAACCACGGTGCGGGGGCACGCTGCGGATACTCCCGCATCATCTGTGCGTGCATGGCCTGCAGGTCCCGCAACACCCAGGACTGGTAGTAGATGTCGTTGAACCCATCCGACCAACCACTCTTCACCCGCTCATGCTCGTCTGCCTCCAACGACGGCATCTGGTCCAACGACACCTCCAGGATCGTCGCCAGCGCCGCGTTGATCTGCGCATTCTCCACACCGGCCTGGCGCACGTAGTCCAACCGATCCAGCACCCGCCGACAATCGTAGGGAAAGCACCCACCTGTGGCGGTGATGTAGTCAGCGATGTCCGCCAGCATGTCGGCTTTCAGCCGCCACACCACTTCGCTGTCCATCACCTGCCGTACCCGCATCGTGCGCAGCGTGCTTGCCCGCACCTCCTCCGGCGTAGTGAACGGGGCACCCGGCGTGCTGCCCGCGTGGCGCACCAGCACGATGCGATGGATCGCCTCCCTGGTGACACCCTCGATGCGCAGCGCCGCTGTCTCCGGGTGCACGCGCGGGGTCGGCACGCTCAGCATCCGCCACATGTACCACAGCACCAGCAACAGACCGGCGATGCACAGTCCGCTCATCAGCGTCCACAGATCCAGGTTCCGCGTGTAGTAGCGATAGCGCGCCCGCCAGATGTAGAACGTGCGATAGCTGATGATTCCCTTTACCCATCTGTACATCGCCATCTCCTGGGCAAGGACCCCGGCGCGACGGGGTGGATTACGCGCGTCACGCCGGGGCTCCATGGCTTACCAGCCGATGCCCACACCGACGCCCATGCTGCGCTCACCGCTGTTGGTGAACGCACCATTGAGACTGAAGGTGGCCGAGCCCTTCTCGTTGAGCACGCGCTGGTAACCCACCGCCATCGCCGACTCACCCTCGCTGTAGCCCACACCCGCACCGAGGCGGTTGTAGGTGGCCAGGCCGGCGGTGTTCATCGCCATCGCTGTCTGCGCGCTGCTCATCGCCGCCATGCGGTTGAAGCGCTTGTCCATCTTGTCCAGGCGTCGCTCGACGTTGCTGATCGCACCATCGGTGTACTCGTTGGCGCGGGCCAGCATCTTCTCCAGCTCGGCGGTGTCGACCTGCGGCTTCGGCGATTCGTCCTGCTTGGCCTTCGGCTGTGGTGTGGGCTTGTCGCCCTCGCCTACCGAAGCGACCTGCTGGGAGTCCTTGCCTTCCAGCACCACAGGAGTTTCCTCAGTCTGCGGCTTCGGCACCGCGGACGACGCCAGTGCACGCGGTGCCGGGGCATCGTCGATGCGCTGCTCCAGACCGTCCATGCGGCTGTTGAGCTGCTGCTGCATCGAATGCAGCTGGCCACCGTTGACCGCATCGCGACTGCCGGCCGCGATCAGGCCGTTTGCCACGTTGGAGATGACCATGCCATTAGCACCGGCGAGGGTGAGCTGGTTGACACCGTCGGCGCGGACCGAGGGCGTGTCCTGGAACACGGAGCGGAGCTGGGTCTCCACGTTGTTCATGCGCGAGGTGTTGGTGACAACCGCACCATCCAGCGCCTCCAGTGCGCCGTTCAACGTGGACTGTGTCTGGCCTTGGACGTGGAAGCGCGGGCCAACGATGTTGCCGTTGGCATCCACCTCACCGCCGAGGGCGGAAAGTGCACCACGCAGCTGGCCGACGGTGGCGGCGTTGTGGTTGGCGGTGCCGTTGGCGATGTTTACGAGGCGGCGCTTCGTTCCAACATTACCAAACGATACAACTCCTGCCTCGGTCGCATGAGAGCTGGTTCCGAACGCGATAGAACCGTGGGCTCCGTTCTGGACCTTCGCACCAATACCGAGAGCAATCCCCCCGATTGCGGTTCCTCCATCAAACGTTCCGACTTCCGCTCCCGTCCCAATGGCAATGCTGAAATCGGAACCATTGAAGACTGTAGATCCCCGCCCAAGTGCAACCGAGTTCACACCCAATGCAAGAGAGCGTGACCCAATCGCAGTTCCTCCTTCGATGCCCGCCTTTGCAAGGATGCCAAGCGCGACCCCAGCCCGACCGGCCTCCGCGCGACCAGTCGTGGGAGCTGTACCTACGCTGAGAAATTGACCGACCTCTTCCAATGCATCGAGTCGACCATTGGTTGAATAGAGCTGACTGCCGCGCACAACGTCCGAACTGTCAGCCGACAGCTTCCCCTCGGCGATGCCAGTCAAACGCGCACCACCGAAGTCGATTGGGCCGTTTGCATCCAACCCACGCATTGCCTGCTGCCCCATCTCCCGCTCCTTGCGCATCGCCTCCAGATCATTCCGATTCTGCGAGATCTTCTGCTCTGCGGCGTACAGCTGGTTGCCCGTAACGGCATCGCGGCTTCCTGGGGCTACTCGACCGTCGGCAAGATTGGTCAGCACCATGCCGTTCACGCCATTCAGCGCGATCTTGCTTGTGCCGTCGGCACGCGCCGAAGGTGAATCCTGGAAGATCGAGCCGAGCTGAGCTTCCACCTTGTCCGCGCGACGGCCGGCGGTGATGACGGCACCATCGAGTGCCATCAGCGCATCCTCGACAGTGTTCTGCGTTCCGCCTTGCACCGTATAGGTCGGGGCGATGATGTTGCCATTGGCATCCATGCCTGCACCGCCGCCGAGGGTGGCGAGGGAATCTTTGAGTTGGGAGACGGTGGTGGCGTTGTGGTCGGCGGTGCCGCGCGCGACGTTCACGAGACGCCGTCCCACGCCCTCACTACCAAATGAGGCCGTCCCACTTTCAGTCGCCACCGCGCCAGTACCTAGCGCCAAGGAACCATCGGCACCCGAGAGGACGCTTGCACTTTCACCGATGGCAACTCCGTTGCGGGACCACACTTGCGCACCTGCTCCCATAGCGAAGCCGCCGGCTGACTCTTCAGAAACCCATGCGCCGCGCCCGACCGCTACAGAATTGACGCCAAGCGATGTCGAAAACGCCCCTAGCGCCACACCACCATCTATCCCAGTCTTTGCTGAATCGCCGATCGCCACACCGAGTACACCAGCCTCAGCACGAGCACTGAATTCATCAGACCCGACGCTCACGAACCGGCTTGCGCCTTCCAGGTCCGAAAGTCGTACATTCGTCTGGTGCAACTGCCTTCCTGACACGGCATCGGCGCTGACAGCACTAATGACACCATCCGCCACACCACTGATCTTCCGATTGGCACTGGCGCTGTTGCGCACATCCAAGGTCGTGCCGCTGTTCTTCCCACCTAGCCGTACACTGCCAGACGCAGATACCTGCGCCACCAACCCACCCAGCGCCGCTGTCTCGGCCAGCGCCTTGGCCGCATCCCCCTTTGCCACCGCAGCTTCCGTTCCCGCAGATCTGGCAATGCCCTCCACCGCTGCAACCTTGTCATTGGTCGCATTGAGCTGCCTGCCGTTTACGGCCTCATAGCTGCTGGCGCCGACCACACCATCGGCCACCCCTCCCAATTTCCGATTCACGTTCGCGCTGTTGCGAATATCCAGCAAGGATCCGCTGTTCTTCTCGCCGACGCGGACATTGCCATTGGCACTGCTCTGGCTCAGCAGCCCGTTGAGCGTCCCCACCTGTGTCAGGGCGGTGTTCGCGGCGGTCTTGGCTGCGCTCGCATCACTCAGTGCGGTACTGACGTTGCTATTGGTGGCGTTGAGCTGCCGGCCGGTCACCGCATCGGTACTGGTGGTGGACAATGCTGCATCGGCAACGCCAGTGATCTTGCGGCTCGCATTGGCGCTGTTCCGCACGTCCAGTACGGTGCCGCTGTTGGTTGCGCCCAGGCGGACATTGCCCGAGGCAGCGGTCTGGCTCAGAAGCCCGGAGAGAGTGTTGGCCTTGGTCAACGCGCTGTCGGCACTGCTCTTTGCAACGTCAGCTGCCGTCTGAGCCTTGGCTACAGACTGCTGGGTATCGAACAGCTGGCTGCCGGTAACAGCATCCGTGCTGCTCTTGCTGATACTGCCGTCTGCAATGTACTGGATCTTTCGCCTGACCGAGGCGTTGCCCACCGAGACCGAGTTGGCGGAGTAGGTGACGGACCCAGCCCCCAGTGCCACCGCGTTCTCATGCTTGGCCTGGGCACGATCGCCCAGCGCGACCGCGCTGACCGCAGTTGCTTTCGACAGGTTTCCGAATGCACTGGTATACAGCGCAGTTGCTTCGCTGCTGCGACCCAATGCAGTGCTCTGGCCAGCAGTCGCCTTGCTCTGATAGCCGACAGCGGTACTATGATCGGCCTGGGCCTTGGCATCGGCCCCCATCGCCACGCTCCAGGCGCCAGTGGAGTCGGCCCTGAAGCCCGCAGCGACGCCCCCATTGCCACTTCGACTGTTGGCGCCCAGGGAGACACCTGAGTTCGACCCGACAATCTTCTTCCCGTCCACGTCCACACCCGCCAACGCGTTGGCCCCCAAGGCTACGCTGCCGCTGTTGTAGGCCTTGGCGGCATCGCCAAGCGCAGCGCTGGCACCGTAGGCACCCGTTTCTGCAATTGCGCCCCTGCCCAGCGCCGGTGCGGCCGCGTCAATACGATGGGTGGCCTTCTGCGCTAGGTCGCGCACCGCCACAAGATCCGTCTTCGCGCTATCGGCAGTTTTCTCGACAGCTGCCAACTTCGTGTTGGTGCTGTAAAGCTGATTGCCTGTCACTGCATCGGCACTCGTGGATGACACAGTTCCGTTCCCCACGTTGACGATGCGCCGTTTGATTGAACTGCTTCCCACAGAAACGGTATTGGGGCCACGAGCATCGGACCCAGCGCCCAACGCCACTGAGTTGTTCCCAAGAGCCAATGCACCCCATCCTATGACCACCGATCCTTCGGAGCTGCTCCCCATCGATTGAGCGTTGGCGCCGATGACTATTGAGCGCGGGGAATCGGTATGTGAACCGCTGCCTATCGCAATACTGTTTTCATGCCGGGCATCTGCCCTGTTCCCAATTGCCATGGCACCGATCCCCCAGGCTGTTGCATAGGTTCCGATCGCAACGTTGTGTCCGAACTTCGCATCTGCGCCGTACCCTACTGTCACACTGTCAACATCATGAGCAAATGCATACTTGCCAATGGCAATCGACTTGTTCCCACTTGCCAACCCGCCCCCCGCCGACCATTTGTAGTTCTCCATCGGCGCAATCGTGGCAGATGCGCTCAAGACACCATTGCTCCAGCACTCACTTGTAGCCAACCACTCAGTGCGGTCACAGCGGGCAGGGGATTCAATCGCCTGAGCATGCGAAGCTCCTGCCACGCACAGCGTCAAGGGCAGGAGCGCCCGCTTTGACCGCAAGCGACTTCTGTGTTGCTGCCTTGCTTTTCCTCGTGGACTTGCCAGTTCACTGGCCACCACCCAACACTGCTTGGCTTTGTTCCAGATACGACGATAGATGCGGTTCATGTTTTTCCTTAACAAACAAGAGAAATGAAGCCCCGCGCATGCGCGGAGCAAAGAACGTCAGGCGCTGGGCGCCAGGATCGTTACGTGATCGCGATAGCCGTCGTTCGACAGGCGGTACTGCAGCTGCAAGGTGTTGCCGGGCTGGAGCTGGAACGGCAAGGTCAGCGCGGCGTCGGGGTAGAGGCTTTTCGACAGATCACGCGGTGTGCATACGCCACCGGCACTGCACTCGGCAGCGCCAGTGATGCCAACACGCAGGGTGCCCTTGTTGTGCAGAGTGTTGCCCTGCAGTTTCAGATCCACGCTGCCCTCCGCAGGCACTACGTTCACCAGCGCCCCCCAGACCAGGCTGACGCCGACGTTGGCCTGCGCCGCCAGCTCGTCGCCTTCCAGGATCGTGCCGTCGGGGCCATTCACGCCCTCGAAGTAGATGCGGTAGGCCGCCTCCTTCTCGACGGTCTGCAGCGGAATCACCCGGATCAGGCGATTGCCACCACCGCTGAGTGCGAACTTGCCGGGCGTAATGGCAATCGCCGCATCGGCGGCGTCCACTTCGATCTCTTCCTCACCCACCTGTGCCGGGTTGGTGATGCGCAACAGGCGTGCCTGCACGTACTGCGGCCGGGTGGATTGCGAGTACACGCGGATCTTCGTGCCGTGCTTGGCATCCACCGCTGCACGCATCGGATGAATGGACAGATTGGCCTGTGCCGGCGGGGCCAGCAGTGCGCTCAACGGCAACAAACAGAACAGCAGCTTTCTCATGATGAGCCTCCAGGGGGATCAAGGTTTGGCGGTCGGCACGCGCAGCTCCACCGTCAGTTCGCCGTCGTAGAGACCTGCGCGTTTGCTGGCGATAGGCGTGGGCGGCGTTTCCAGCGTCAATGGCGTGGGCACGCAGTACACGGGCTGACTGATGCCCGGCAGCAGCACCATGCGCAGTTGCGCGCTATCGATGCCGCGCAGCAGCTGTTCTTCGCCATGCTTCATCGCCAGCAGATTGCCGCCGTAGTTCAGGCCGACCTGGTAATCGAGACGTTGGGTGTCGTCGCTGCCGCCGTCCTGATGCCAGACCGCGAAGTCCCGCCCAGGCGGTGGGCGTGGCCCGCTGTCGCGCACGGTGACGCCGAGGAATTCGCTCTGCGAACCCACACCGTCGTAGAGGCACATGTCCACGTCCTTGCGCCCGGCGACGACCTTGCGAATCGGGTCGTAGCGCAGGTCCATGTTGACCAGGGGTGCAACGCCGTCGAAGCCTGGGAAGTAGATCGAGATGGCGTCGTAGTCGGTGACGGTGAAATCGAAGTTGAAGGTGGCTGTGGCAACTGGTGCTGCGGCAGGGTCGGCTTTGATGTTCAGACGCATCGTGGCCTTCCAGTGGCCGGCTACAAGTCGCTCAAGCTCTGACTTGGGCAGGATCAGTTGAATGCCAGTTCCAATCGATTCATCTGGCGGACATTGAAACCGTAGCGTCTCGTGAAGCATCCTCTCCGAGCCATTCCAATAATCGCTTGTGCAAACGCGCCCCGACATAATTCTCCGCATGAAGCCCACCGCGGTGACTTCTGCTGGATAGCCCGTGCGCTCGTCCACAGTGCGCAACCTAATTTGCGTATGGCCAAGGATCTGCCCCGGTGTGCCCTCACTCGGGCAACCACCCACACTTGAGTCAGAGTTCGACTCACAAACCACATGGATCTGCCCATACTTCATCGCCCGATCGTGACTGAACCCCAACACCGTCCGCGGCGCCCACAACTCCACATCACCCGGCACCGCCGAGCGATCCCAGGTCATCACGATGTCCCTGTGCTGATCCGCCGGATGCGTCTCCGGCGGCCACTGCGCCCACGCCCTGGGCGCCAGCGCCACCAGCGCACACACCAGCATCAACACCAACAACACGCGCCGGTTCATGGCGTTCCTCCTGCAGCAGCGGTCTGGGGCGTGGCGGCAATCAACGCGCGTTCCTGCAGCAGGCGGGTCACGCGGGCCTGCTGGCGGATCTGCGGCGGCAGCTGGGCCACGGCCAGCGGCTCGCAGTGCACGGCGCCGACCAGCAGCACCACCTGGCGGCGCTCGCGCACCTGCAGCGGGCAGTGCAGCAGGCGGTCGTCCTGCAGCAGGTACAGCGTTGTTTCGCGGCGCGGGAAGTCGGCGACGAAGCCGCCGTTGGCGCTGGTGCCGGGCACCGGCGCGTTGAGGATGCGGGCGCCGCCCAGCGGCGCCCCGGCAAGATCCTTGGCGTTGCCGATGAAGGTATAGGTCACCTCGATCGGCACCGGCATGCGCATCAGCCGCCCGGGGCTGAGGAACATCGGCCGTGCGCCGCCCACGCCGGTCACGCGGATGGCGGCGATGCTGTCCAGCGTGCTGGCATCCTGTACTTCGGCACGGTGCGACTGGTACGACGACAGCGGCAGCAACCGGCGCTCACCAATCTGCAGGCGTTGCCTGCGCAGGCCGCCCACCTGCAGTTCGGCCGCCACGCCACGCAGGTCGACGTCGTCGGTGTCCGCCACCTGCACGGCCAGGCCGGCGTCGGCGCCGTTGCTGCCGCTCCAGTAGAAGCCGCGCTTGCCCAATGCAAAGCCGGAGCTGTGCATGCCGCTGTAGGCGGTCTCGCTGCGGCCGCGCTGCTGGTAGTGCGCCAGCGTGGCGCCGCTCTGGCCCAGGCTGTTCTGCAGCTGGCCGCTGAGCGTGGCGCTGTAACGGTCGCTGTTGTTGGCGCGCAGCTCGCCCGACAGTTCACGGTACTGCGCGTCCACCTCCTGGCGCAGGCTGTGGCCGACGCTGTAGTTGATGTCCGGGCGCTGATGCTGCGGCTGCCGCACGTCCACGCTGTAGCGGCGCTGGCCGCTGCCGGCGGTGCCGCGCAGCAGGCGGGTCAGGCTCAGGTTGAAGTAGATGCCGCGGTCGCGTTGGTCCCTGCCGCGCAGGCTGTCGCTGGCGCGCTGCTGCCACACGCCCACGCGCGTGGAGACACTGAAATCCTGCCAGCGATGGCTGCGGCTGAAGCTGGCCTGCCAGGTGCGGCTGAGCTGCGGCTCGCGGCGTGGCTGCCACGGCGGCGGCGGTGGCAGCAGCGGGTCCAGCCCGGCCAGCGGATCGCCCTCTGCACCGGGGAGCTCGCGCCCGGCGCGCCAGGTCTGCCGTCGCGTGTAGCCCACGTAGGCACTGCCACCGGCCATCGGCAACGCCATCGACGCACTGAGTGAATTGGTGCAACCCAGCTGGTCGCGGGCGTCGGCCTCGAACTGGCAGGCCTTGCCGCGCATGCGCTGCTGGTAGATGTTCCAGGATGCGGTGCGGCGGTACGACAGTTGGTGCTGCTGGCCGGTGCTGCCATCGTTGCCGCGCATGCCACCGAAGCTGGCGCGTAGTTCCTGGGTGGCATACAGGCGGCGCAGGTCCACGCGCAGCTCGCCATAGCGGAAGCCGCCCAGGTCGGCGGCGCCGGCCACCATCGCCACGTCGCGGCCCAGCGGCACGCGCATGCCGGCCACCGCCACGCGTTCGCCATCGAAGCGGTCACTACGACGCTCGTTGCGCTTGCCGCCCTGCACGAACCACTGCCACTGGCTGTTGGTCCAGTCGCCGCCCTTGTCGAACGGCGCGTCTTCGCTGCGCACCAGCACGCCGTCTTCGTAGATGCGCAGGGTGACGTTGTAGTTGCCGAACGGGAAGTTGCGGGTGTCGATCTGGTTGATGCCGGCCTGCAGGTAGGAGGTCTGCAGCAGGCGCGTGCCGTCGTAGGCATCCACGCGTGCATCGCGCGCCAGCAGCACGGTCAGCGGCGTGGCCTGCACGGCAGCATCGGCGTCCACATAGGCCTGGGTGGTGCCCACGCGCAGGCCCTGCAGGCGGTCCAGCGGCAGCATGCTGAAACTGAAGGTGCCGCCCTGCGGGCTGGACAGGTTGCGGCGGTCCATGCGCCCGGCCTGCAGGTAGTGCGCCTGCCCCAGGTCGTGGCGGTAATAGACGTTGTCGAACTGGAATTCACTGTCACTGCCGCGGCTGCGGTAGCGCTGCTGGTTGAAGTTCCATTCGGCGGAAACATGCCCGCGGTCGAACAGGCCCAGCACGCCGGTGCCACGCGCGGACAGCGTCTGGTAGTCGCGGCTGCCACTCACATTGATCACCTGCTGGTGCAGGAAGGCGTTTTCGGCGTTGGCGCTGACGGTGTGGAAGCGCTCTGCGGCCGGCTTGCCGGGAATCCACTGGCGGGCGACGAACAGGCGCACCGCGCCCTCGCCTTCGTCGTACAGCGCGCGCACGGTGGCGGGGTCGTCCGGTGGATCGAGATAGCCGCAACCGGCGGTGGCGCCACCGAAGCGACAGGCCAGGTGGCTGTTGCGCGGCATGGGCTGCGAGAGCGCCGGCAACAGCGCGGCCTGTGCTTCGGCGGGCAGGTCCAGCGCCTGCAGCACGTATGCCGGGTCTTCCAGCTGCACGTGTTCCAGGGTCACGCGCACCGGCGACAGCCCGGCCGAGCGGCCGAACAGTTGGATGTCGAGTTGTTCGGTCTGGCCTTCGACCAGATCCTCGAAGCCGGGCGGGACGCCGCGCGCCGCCGCCAGCGGCGTTGCCAACGCCAGTGCGAGCGCGACCGCCAGCCGGGTGACGGCGGGGGCGTGTGGGGTCATGGGGGTACCGCAGGAGAAACGGCCGGCCCGATTCAGGGGCCGGCGCGGGAGGTGCGTTGAATCAGGGCTTCTGGCTCAGCACGATGTTGACGACGCCCGAGTAGCGACCCTGGGTGGTGAGCGGAGCCGGGGCGGTCTGGGCGATGACCAGCGGCATCGAGATCGACGCGCCCGGGGTCGAGCCGGCACCGGTGAACAGATCGGCCGCAGCGTACTCAATCGGGGTCAGGCCCAGATCGCGACCGTTGAGGCTGACCTTCATCGGCACGGTGACCGTACCGTCACCGTTGGCCAACACAAATGCACCACCGATCTTGGCTTCGATATCAGCGGTGTCATCGTTGGAGTGGATGCGCACGTGCTGGGTGTCCGGAATCAGGCCACGCAGCGGATCGTGGGTCAGGGTGACGGCGTCCGGCAGTGCGCTGCCGTCATCGCGCAGCAGCGCCAGGGTCGGGTCGACGTCGGCGTAGACGGTGATCTTGGTTTCCACGGCGTGCGCGGACAGCGAAGCCGTGGCCAGCGCTGCAGCGAGCGCGGCCTTCTTGAGAATGGCGTGCATGGGTTGTCTCTCTCGGACAAGGGGGGAATGAGAAAGCCCCCCTCCCCTAAGGAGAAAGGGAGGGAGGCGCCGCCCGCAGAGGTGGTTGCGGGCGACGGAGAGAATGTTAGAAACCCATTGTCCTGCAGGCCATTCAAGCATTCCTAAAACGTTGAAAGTTAAGAAGAATCTTTGAATTAGTTCAACGTTCCCGGCTTATGCAATTTCCCTCATTCGGTAAATGCAAAAAATCTCATTGCTTCGCCTTTGTAGAGTCGAGCCATGCTCGACTGCTGTTCGCGCTATGCGTGCGAGTCGAGCATGGCTCGACTCTACAGTGGACCATCCACGCATGGCGTGGATCTACCGGCCATGGCTATGCAATTTCCCTCATGCGTTGAATGCAACAAATCTCATTGCCTTGCTTTTGTAGAGTCGAGCCATGCTCGACTGCTGTTCGCGCTATGCGCGCGAGCCTCAGCCTGCGGGCACCACGGTGACGCGATCAACATCGATGTCGGTCGGTTTGAACCGATGCGTGTCGACCTTGCCGTGCAGTTCCACCACGGTGTCCGCGCCGATGGCCTGCGGCGGCAGGTCTTCGTCGTCGATCTCCACTTCGATCTGGCCACTTGCATCGCGGAACTGGTAACGCTCATGCCCAAGCTTGGCGACCAGCGTGCCACGCAGCACGACCGGCTGGTCGTCGCGCTGGGCGCGCGCATCGGCCACGGTGCTGGAAGCGGTTCCTGCGCCCGGGCCGGTGTACTGGGCAAATGCGGGCCGGCTCAGCAGAGCCAGCGGCGTGGCGATGAGGGCAATGGCAAGCAGTCGGTTCATGGTGTTCTCCATGGCTGAGTAAGTGCCCTCAGGTTCTATCGCCTCGGATGTGATGCCTATGAAATAGATCCGAAAAGATGTGAAAGCGACACTCAGTGTCAGAATTCGTTCAGATCCTGAAGCAAGGTTTTGTAGAGTCGAGCCTGTGCTCGGCTGCTGTCCGCGCTGCGCGGGAGTCGAGCACGGCTCGACTCTACAAATACCCGTCCACGCATGCGTGGACCTCGCATTGGCGCGATCAGAAGAAGATCGCGTACAGGATCAGCAGCGGAATCGGTACGCCCAACAACCAGAGCAGAATCATTTTCATGGCAGGTCTCCTTGCATGGAACGGGGGTTACAGGTCGCGACGGCGGCCGCCCCAGGTGGCGCTGAGGCTGGCGAAGAACGCGCCGATCAGCAGCGTGATGAACAGCCACAGCGCGGCATACGCTGCTGCCTTGCGGGCATCGTCGGCCGCCTGCTTGGCAGTGTTCTTGGCCTTCTCCAGCGCAGCACGCATGCGCGTCTGCACATCGGTCACGCGCGCCTGCGCTTCGGCCTGACTCATGCCGGTCTCGCGCGCGATCAGCTGGGACAGGTACTGGGTGTCGGCCGGATCCAGGCCATCTCCCTGCAGACTGTTGACGATGATGCGATTCACCTCGGCACGCACTTCACGGCGGTCAGCCACCGGGCCATTGCCCGGCATCGGACGCGGCGGTGCGGCCAAGCGCGCGTCGCGCGGGCCGACGCTTGCGACCGGCGGCGGCGGGGCCGCATTCGGATCCATCGGCGCACCCGGCGGAGGCGGCGTTGCAGGATCAGACGGCCCTGCGCCGGTGGCGCTGCGGAACAGCGAGTCCACCCAGTAGTTGAGGTCGCCTTCCGGCGCAGCCGCGGCGGCGCTACCGGCACTCGCGGCGGCAACGCCTGCCGTGGAGGCAGCGGCGCCTGCAGTGGCACCGGCCACTTTCGCGCCCGTACCGAGTACGCCGCCGATGGCCGAGGTGAGCAGACCGGCGGTGAGCAGCGTGGCCACCGCCCACGACACGAAGCCATGTGCGGTATCGCGGAAGTAGGTTTCGTCGCCGTGGATCTGCGTCCACTTGGTACGCAGGCGTCCTGCCAGATAGCCACCCAGACCCGAAGCCGCCAGCGCGGTGAAGGTGAGCCAGATGATGCTGGACCAACCGAAAGTTTCCTTGCTGACGCCTTCGAACGACCACGGCGACACCGAGGACAGCCCCAGGCCCACGCCGAGAATCAGCAGGATGAGGGACAACGCGGCGGCGGCGGCGGCACCGGCGAAGATTGCACCCCAGGACACGGCGCTTTCGCTTGGCGGGGCAACGATGGGGGCGGCGACGACAGTGCCGACGTCAGGGCCGAGCGGGCCGCGCTCGGGTGGGTCGAATCGGGTACTCATGGGACGGACGCTCCGGATCAGATGCTGCGGATGCAGCTGGCGTCCTGAGGCTGCGCGAGCGCTTGTGAAGCTGGCGAGACCCTTGAATCACGCGGTCTTGGCGCGGTGAAGAGCGTGCCAACCAAGGTTGGCACCTACCAGAAAGCGGAAACGTGGTAGATCCATGCCAAGCGTGGATGGGGAAGCGTGCCAACCAAGGGCGAGGACAAAGTAGATCCACGCCATGCGTGGATGGTTTTTCGCTAGCGTCGTAATCGTGCCAACCAAGGTTGGCAGCTACCAGAGCCGAAGCAAAAAAAAACGCCCCGCGGATGCGGGGCGTTCTCGGCACAATCTACGCGGGCGATCAGCCCTGGTAGTCGCGCACGTCGCTGCCGGTGTAGACCTGGCGCGGACGGCCGATCTTCATTTCCGGGTCAACCTGCTGTTCCAGCCAATGCGAGACCCAGCCGGAGGTACGGCCCAGGGCGAACATGACGGTGAACATTTCGGTCGGGATCTGCAGCGCCTTGTAGATGATGCCGCTGTAGAAATCGACGTTCGGGTACAGCTTGCGGGCGACGAAGTACTCGTCCTGCAGCGCGGCCTGTTCCAGCTTCACGGCCACGTCCAGCAGCGGATCCTGCACGCCCAGCTGCTTGAGCACCTTGCTGGTCATCTCGCCGATGACCTTGGCGCGCGGGTCGAAGTTCTTGTAGACGCGGTGGCCGAAGCCCATCAGGCGGAAGCCAGAGGTCTTGTCCTTGGCCTTGACCACGGCGGACTCGACGTTGTCAGCGCTGCCGATCTCTTCCAGCATCTTCAGCACGGCTTCGTTGGCACCGCCGTGGGCCGGACCCCACAGCGCGGTGACGCCAGCGGCAACCGACGCGTACGGGTTGGCACCGGTCGAGCCGACCAGGCGCACGGTCGAGGTCGAGGCGTTCTGCTCGTGGTCGGCGTGCAGGATGAACAGCAGGTCCAGCGCCTTGACCACGTCCGGGTTCAGATCGTACTGGCCATCAGCCGACTCGAAGGTCTGCTTCAGGAAGCGGCTGACGTAGTCCAGCGAGGTATCCGGCTTGTTGGCCGGCAGGCCCTTGCCGTGGCGGTAGATCAGCGCCGACAGGGTCGGCACCTTGGCGATCAGGCGCACAGCGGCCTGGCGGCGCTGTTCGGCATCGGACAGGTCCAGCGAGGCGTGGTAGATGCCCGACAGCTGCGCGATGGCGGCGGTCAGGATGGCCATCGGATGTGCATCCTTGGCGAAGCTGCCGATCAGGGTGTTGATCGACTCATCGACGTTGGCTTCGGCCGCCAGCTCGTCGGTGAAGGCCTTCAGCTGCTCGGCGCTCGGGCGCTCGCCGTTGATCAGCAGGTAGGCCACTTCGACGTAGCTCGACTTTTCCGACAGCTGTTCGATCGGGTAACCGCGGTACAGCAGCACGCCCTTGTCGCCGTCGATGTAGGTGATGGCGGACTTGCAGCTGGCCGTCGCGGTGAAGCCGGAATCGTAGGTGAAATACCCCGTTTCCTTGGTCAGCTTCGCGATGTCGACGCAGTCGTTGCCAAGGGTGGGTTTGATGACGGGCAGAACGACCGACTTATCGCCGGCGTTGAGCGTGACCTGATCAAGATCGGACACTGTGTGCGCTCCTTCATGGGAAGGCGCCTGCCCAAGCGCATTGGTCAGGCACGTGAATGACGTCCTCGGCCTGTGCCGGGGATCAGGTCATTATCGCACAGCAGCATTTGCCCGGCGCTAGACAGAAGTCGTATACGACAGGCGGCCAGACGCCGGCCGTTGAGCGGCCCGGATCGGCAAAAGTGTTGTCACACGAACGCAGTGTTCCGTCCATCCAAACGCCCGTTGGGTTGGCGTTGGGGAAAAACAAACGGCCGCGCAGAGCGCGGCCGTCGGTTCGAAGCTGGATCGACAGATCAGCGCGCGTAGCGCTTCTGGAACTTGTCGATACGGCCCGAGGTGTCGATGACCTTGTGCTTGCCCGTGTAGAACGGGTGCGAAGCAGAGGAAATTTCAACCTTGACCAGCGGGTATTCGTTGCCGTCTTCCCACTGGATGGTTTCCTTCGTCGCCATGGTCGAGCGGGTCAGGATCTTGAAATCGGAGGTGACGTCATGGAAGACGACGTCGCGGTAGTTCGGATGGATATCGGCCTTCATGGGCTCACACCGTAAATGGGCTGGTGGTCAAGAGCGGCATTATAAGCACCGGTTGCCGCTCGGGGCAACCGGTGCGGGTCAACAGACTTCAGTCCGCGCCCAGGGCCTGGCGCACCAGGGCCTCGAAACGCTGCTGGTCGTAGGCCATCAGCAGATCGCAGTTGTCCGGCTGGCCGGTCTGGCGGTTCCAGTCGACGATGGTGGCGCCGCGGCTGAACGTACCGTTCAGCTCCACGTTCAGCGGCCGCGATTCGACCTGCAGCTGCCCTTCCGGGTTCAGCGCCCAGGCCATGGCGACCGCATCGGCGGTATACCAGCGGCCACCCTTGCTGTCCTCGGACAGGCCACGGGTCTTGCGCGAGATCAGCTCGTAGAAACGGGCGCGATCGGAATCAGCCTGCAGCCACTTTTCAGCATCCTGCAGCGGCAGGCCATGGGCAACGGTGGCCTCCCAGTCCGACACCAGCAGGTGCTTGAACGAAGTGAACACCACGTGCGCCGCTTCCGGATCGAACGCGATGTTGAATTCGGCCGCCGGGGTGATGTTGCCGTGGCAGGTGACCGCACCGCCCATCACCACGATGCGCTTGATGCGCTCGGGAAGGGTCGGGTCCAGCTTCAGTGCCAGGGCCAGGTTGGTCAGCGGGCCAAGCATCACCAGCATCAGTTCACCGGCGTGCTCGTGCGACAGGCGCAGGATGGCCAGTGCGGCGTGCTCGGCTTCAGCCTGGCGGCTCGGCGGCGGCAGGTCCACGTCGCCGTAGCCGTCACGGCCATGCACGTGGGCGGCGTCAACGGAGGGATGCAGCAGGGGATCCGGGCTGCCGGCAAACACCGGTACGTCGGCGCGGCCGACGATGTCGCAGAGCTTGAGGGCGTTGCGGACGGTGTACTGCAGGCCGACATTGCCGGCGGCGATGGTCAGGGCGACCACGTCATGCCGTTCATCGGCAAAGGCCATCAGCAGGGCCAGGGCGTCGTCCACACCGGGGTCGGTGTCGATCAACAGGGGGATCTTGTGGGTCATCGTTGCCGTCTTCAGATCGGCAACGAAGTGTGGACCGGGATGATGACCGTTGCAATACCGGTCTGCCCCGGCGGCAAAGATGTAGTGGAGAGGGTTGGATCCGTTGCCCCCACCAACGCCCCCGCCCAACGCACTCACGAACATGAACAGATTCTAGTTCGGGTCGCTTGGAGCGCCCAACATCATTTGCTATAAAAAGTGTTGAACATTTTATAGAAAACAACCATGAAGCTGCCCGCGCCAGCTCCCGATCTGGCAACCCTCACCCGGAAGTACATGGAGACCCTCGGTACCATCCTGGACGCCCGGATCGGGCCCGAGGTGAACGGCGCCTATGAGCACTGGGACAAAGTCCGCCACAGAGCGCCACCGGCGGGCCTGAACGCGGAGCAGTGGTGGCTGGGCATCACGTGGACGCGCGCAGCATTGCTGAAGCCGCTACCGCTGTTGCTGGACAAGTCGCAGCAACCCTTCAAGCTGGCACTTACCGATTCAATGCAGCGGCACCTGCACTACATTGATCGGGAGGCCGCAGGCTCGGTGAAGGGTGTGGATGCTGCCAGCGGCCAAGGACGGTTCCTGATCCGCTCGCTGATCGAGGAAGCGATGACCTCATCGCAGCTGGAGGGCGCCTCGACCACGCGGGCGGTGGCAAAGGAAATGCTGAGCACAGGCCGTGCGCCGCGCGACCAGTCCGAGCGCATGATCTACAACAACTACGTGGCAATGAACGTGATCCGCGAGCGCGGCATACGCCCGATCACTCCCGGCGAGATTCTGGAGCTGCACAGCATCCTCACCGACGGCACGCTGGAGCTTCCAACCGACAGCGGGCGTTTCAGAACCGCCGAAGACAACGTTGCGATCTTCGATCGCGGCTCACCACCTACGCTGCTGCACATCCCTCCTCCGGCCGAGGAAGTGCCCGCACGGATCGAGCGGCTGTGCACGTTCATCAATGAGGAAAGCACACCGTTCATCCATCCTGTCGCCAAAGCCATCGCACTGCATTTCCAGATTGGCTATGACCATCCTTTCGTGGATGGCAATGGCCGTACGGCACGCGCACTGTTCTACTGGGCGATGATGAATGCCGGATATTGGATGACCGAGTACTTCTCCATTTCCAGCGTGTTGAAGAAGTCCCCAGGCAAGTACATGCGGGCCTACCTCTACACCGAAAGCGACAACCGGGATCTTGGCTACTTCGTGGCGCAACAACTGGAGGCGATTGAGCAATCGATCCAGGGTTTGCATGCCTACATCGCCAGGAAGCATGCGGAGGATCAGGCAGCGCGACGCGTGCTGCGAACCGCCCGGCTTGGCGGTGTGCCTCTCAATCATCGTCAGCGCGCGTTGCTGGCCAACGCGCTGAAGGATCCTGACCGGACCTACACCGTCGCCAGCCACCAGGCGGCACACACCATTACCTATCCGACCGCCTTGAAGGATCTGAACGGATTGGTGGCTTCCGGGCTTGTCAGCAAAGAGCGCGTCGGGAAGGCGTCCGAGTATCTCGTGCTACCCGGTCTGTCGGAACGTTTGGCGCTGTAGATCCACGCCATGCGGGGATGACGGGAAGGTGATCGAAAGCGCTGTCTGTAGAGTCGAGCCATGCTCGACTCACGCGCGCGGCGCGCAGTAGATCCACGCCATGCGTGGATGTGTGGACCAGGGTCCACACCCACCAATGCGGCATTACGCCGAGGCGTAACGCACGGCGGTGCCGATCCAGCGCTGCACCACGCGATCGGCCAGCGCGGGTTGCTGGGCCAGCACGCGTTCGGCCAGGTCATGCACGCCGGGCAGCAGGCCGGCATCACGCGCGAGATCGGCGATGCGGAAACCGGCCAGGCCGGTCTGGCGGGTACCGAGCAGTTCACCGGGGCCACGCAGCTCCAGATCCTTCTCGGCGATGACGAAGCCATCGTTGGTTTCGCGCATGGTCTGCAAACGCTCGCGCGCCATCTGCGAAAGCGGCGCCTGGTACAGCAGCACGCAGCGCGACACCGCCGAACCGCGGCCCACGCGGCCGCGCAACTGGTGCAGCTGGGCCAAGCCGAGGCGCTCGGCATTCTCGATCACCATCAGCGAAGCGTTCGGTACGTCCACGCCCACTTCGATGACCGTGGTCGCCACCAGCAGATCGATCTCACCCGCCTTGAACGCCACCATCGTCGCCAGCTTCTCGGCGGCCTTCAGGCGGCCATGCACCAGCCCCACGCGCACGCCCGGCAGCAGCGCCTGCAGCGATTCGTAGGTGGCCTGCGCCGGCGTGGCGTCGAGCTCTTCGCTTTCCTCGATGAGCGTGCACACCCAGTACACCTGCCGCCCTTCCTGGCAGGCCAGCGCGATGCGCTCGATCAGCTCGGGACGACGATCGTTGTTGAGTGCGACGGTCTGCACCGGGGTGCGGCCCGGCGGCAGTTCGTCGATGGCCGAGACATCCAGATCCGCGTATTCGGACATCGCCAGCGTGCGTGGAATCGGCGTGGCGGTCATCACGAGCTGGTGCGGCACGCTGTCGCCACCCGCGCCCTTGTCGCGCAGGGCCAGCCGCTGGTGCACGCCGAAGCGGTGCTGTTCGTCGACGATGGCCAGGGCCAAATCCTGGAATACCACCGCCTCCTGCATCAGCGCGTGGGTGCCGACCACCACCTGCGCCTCGCCGTTGGCGACCTGCTCCATCACCTTGGCGCGCGCCTTGCCGGTGACCTTGCCGGCCAGCCAGGCGATACGCACGCCCAGCGGTTCCAGCCAGCCACGCAGGTTGTTGAGGTGTTGTTCGGCCAGCAGCTCGGTGGGCGCTGCCAATGCCACCTGCTTGCCCTGCTCCACCGCCAGCATCGCCGCCAATGCGGCGACCACGGTCTTGCCGGAGCCGACGTCGCCCTGCACAAGCCGCAGCATCGGGCTGGGCCGTGCGAGGTCTTCACGGATCTGCTTGAACACGCGCGCCTGTGCGCCGGTCAGCGCGAACGGCAGCTGTTTCAGCAGCGCCTTGGCCAGCTTGCCGGGGCCGGCCAGCGGCGGCGCATGGTGCGCCTGCAAGGCAATACGCTGGCGGCGCAGGCTGAGGTGATGGGCCAGCAGCTCTTCCATTGCCAGACGACGCTGCGCCGGATGGGTGCCTGCGGCCAGCGCGGCCAGATCGGCATCCGGCGGCGGCCGGTGCACGGTCAGCAGCGCGCTGCGCAGTGACGGCAGGCCAAGGCCATCCAGCCAACCGCTGGGCAGCAGTTCCAGCGTGCTTTCCTCGGGCAAGCGATCCAGGGCCTGGCCGATCAGCTTGCGCATGGTCATCGGGCCGACACCTTCGACGGTGGGATACACCGGGTCGAGGCGGTCGCCGAGTTCGGGATCGTCGTTGCGGCCCAGCACCTGGTAGCTGGGGTGGACGATTTCCAGGCCGAGGTGGCCGGGTTTGGGGGTGCCGAAGCAGCGCAGCCGGTTGCCGACCGCGAACTGGCCGACCTGCTGCTGGCGGAAGTGGAAGAAGCGCAGCACCAGGGTGCCCTGCCCTTCGTCTTCCACCGCCACTTTCAGCATCGGCCGGTAGCGCATGCCGCGCTCGACCGCGACCACCCGCCCTTCCACCTGCGCCGGTACGCCGTTGCGCAGGTCTTCGATGCGGGTCAGCCGGGTCCGGTCTTCATAGCGCAGCGGCAGATGAAGCCAGAGGTCCTGCAGGGTGGCCAGGCCACGCGCCTGCAGTTTGGCGGCCACGGCCGGGCCCACGCCCGCAAGCATCGCCAGGGATGCTTCGCCGGACGGTGACAGGACCGGGGTGACCGCCGCCTTGCGTGCCACGTGGCGGTCAGTCGATGACCATCACCGCGTCGACCTCGAAGTTGGCGCCCTTCGGCAGGCCGGAGACTTCGATGGTGGAACGGGCCGGGTACGGGGCCTGGAAGTAGTCCTGCATGACCCCGTTGATCTTGGCGAACTCGCCCAGATCGGTCAGGTACAGGCCCAGACGCACGACCTTGTCCAGCGAGCCACCAGCGGCTTCGGCCACGGCCTTGAGGTTGTCGAAGGCGCGGCGGGCCTGTGCTTCGACGTCGCCGGCGCCGACGATGTCGCCGGTGGCCGGGTCGAGCGGGATCTGGCCGGAGAAGTACACGGTGTTGCCGGCGCGCACGGCCTGCGAGTACGGGCCGATGGCGGCGGGGGCCTTTTCGGTGTTGATGATCTGGCGGGACATGGGTCGCTCCGGTGCTTGGGGGAAAACAGAGCGGTGATTGTACCGGCTGGGGGCGCATCCACGCATGGCGTGGATCCACCGCGCCGCTTCGGTAGTGCCGGCCGCTGGCCGGCAACCCATGAACGTCGGAAGCAGCGCGAAGTTGCCGGCCAGCGGCCGGCACTACCGGGTTCGTATTACTGGCGGCGTACCGACTGCACGACCGACAGGCGGCGCAGGCGGCGCATCACCTCGGCCAGGTGGTTGCGGTCGCGTACCTGGATATTGAACGCCAGCACGGCGGCGTTGAAGTCGCGGTCCAGGTAGTCCACGCGCTCGATGTTGGAATGGCTCTGGGCGATGGCGGCGGCCAGCTGCGCCAGCACGCCGGTGCCGTTCTCCACTTCCACCACCAGCGAAGTGTCGTAGTCGCCGGAGACGGTGGTGTCCCAGCCGATCGGCACCCAGCGCTCGGGCGACTTGCGCAGCTCGGCCAGGTTCGGGCAGTCCATGCGGTGCACCACGATGCCCTTGCCGGCGGTGTGGTAGCCCATGATCTCGTCGCCGGGAATCGGCTGGCAGCAGCCCGCGAAGGTGACCACGCCGCGCTCGCTGCCGTTGATCAGGATCTTTTCCTGCGAGTGGTGGCGCGAATGCGGGCCGCCACGCAGTTCGGCGTAGGCCATCAGCGCCTGTGCAGCCTGCGTCGGCATCCAGTTGCCCAGTGCGACCTCGGCCAGCAGCGCCTCCAGGCGCGGGAAGCGGTGCTCGGCGAGGAACGCATCCAGGCGCCCCTTCGGCAGCCGCTCCAGCGACGAATCCATCGCCTCCAGCGCACGGTCGAGCATGCGGTGGCCGAGCTGCACGGCGTCTTCGTGCTCCAGCTGCTTGAGCTGGTGGCGGATGGCGGTGCGCGCCTTGCTGGTGACCACGAATTCCAGCCACTGCGGTTTCGGCGTGGCCGAGCGTGCGGTGATGATCTCCACCGACTGGCCCGACACCAGCTTGGTGCGCAACGGCACCAGCTTCTTGTCCACGCGCGAGGCCACGGCCATGTTGCCGACGTCGGTATGCACGGCGTAGGCGAAGTCCAGCGCGGTGGAATTGCGCGGCAGGGCCAGGATCTTGCCCTTCGGGGTGAACAGGTAGACCTCGTCCGGGAACAGGTCGACCTTGACGTTGTCGAGGAACTCCAGCGAGGACCCGGCGGCACGCTGCGAGTCGATCAGTTCAACGATCCAGGCGTGTGCGCGGCTCTGCGCGCTGTTCGGTGAATCGCCGCCGAACTTGTAGGTCCAGTGCGCGGCCACGCCACGTTCGGCGATCAGGTCCATCTCTTCGGTGCGGATCTGCACTTCGATGGGCGAACCATACGGCCCGAACAGCACCGTATGCAGCGACTGGTAACCGTTGGCCTTGGGAATGGCGATGAAATCGCGGAAACGCCCATCCAGCGGCTTGAACGTTGCATGCACCGAACCCAGCGCGTGGTAGCAGCTGGGCACGCTGCGCACCACCAGACGGAAGCCGAACACGTCCATCACCTGGTCGAAGGTTTTGTTCTCGTCGCGCATCTTGTTGTAGATGCTCCACGGGGTCTTGATGCGGCTGACCAGGCGGTGCTCGATGCCTTCCTTCGCCAACCGCTGCGACAGCTGCACTTCCACCTGCGCCAGCGCTTCGCGGCGGACCACCGGCTGGCTGCGGATGTGCTTTTCCAGGATCGCGTGGCGCCACGGATACAGCGCCTTGAAGCCGAGGTTCTGCAGCTCGCTCTTGACCAGGCTCATGCCCAGGCGCTGGGCGATGGGCGCATAGATCTCCAGCGTCTCGCGGGCGATGCGGCCGCGCGCTTCGCGGCTCTGCGCGCCCAGCGTGCGCATGTTGTGCAGGCGGTCGGCCAGCTTGATCATGATCACGCGCAGGTCGCGCGACATCGCCAGCAGCATCTTGCGGAAGCTCTCGGCGGCCGCTTCCTGGCGGTCGCGGAACTTCAGCTTGTCCAGCTTGGTCACGCCGTCGACCAGTTCGGCCACGGCTTCGCCGAACTCGGCGGCCAGCGCCTCACGGGTCAGCGGGGTGTCTTCGATGGTGTCGTGCAGGATCGCGGCGATCAGCGCCTCCACGTCCAAGCCGAGCTCGGCCAGCACCTGGGCCACGGCCACCGGATGGGTGATATAGGGCTCGCCCGACTTGCGCGTCTGCCCGGCGTGTGCGGCGGCTCCGACTTCCCAGGCACGGCGCAACAGCGGCAGCTGTTCCGGCGGCAGGTAATGGGCGGCGCGTTCAAGCTGGAGGACGTAGTCGGGTACGGCGGCAGCGGGGGCTGCGGCGACCTTGGCAGTGGGGCCTGGGTTCATGCCCGAAGCCTATTCCAGCGCGACGTTTACGGCAAATCCTGAATGCGAAACAGCCCGCACGGGGCGGGCTGTTCGGCACATCCAACGATTGCGTTGATCGATGCGATCAATCGTCGTTCTTGGACATGTCTTCGTCGGCGACCACTTCCGCGGCAGCCCACTCCAGCGCTTCGCGCTCGGCGCGCTCACGCTCGGCCTTCTCGACTTCGTCGATCAGCGCGTTGTCGATCTTGCGGGCGGCGATTTCGCGCAGCGCCAGCACGGTCGGCTTGTCCTCGGTCTCGCTGTTGTCCAGCGTGGCCTGCACGCCGTTGGCGAGCTGGCGGGCACGCTTGGAAGCCATCATGACCAGTTCGAAACGGTTGTTAACGACTTCCAGGCAATCTTCTACGGTGATGCGGGCCATACGGGCTCCCGGCGACCGGTCGGCCGCTCAGTCGAATGAGGGAAAGGGGACGGAGTGTACTGGCAGGGGCTGGACAAAATCAAGCCAACCCCTACCCGATTCTTTAGGAATCAGTCAGTTGCGCCCGGATCGGGGGTCAACAGGGCCTGGATCAGCCCAGCGTGGCGGACCTTCTGGGCCTCCCGGCGCAGGCGGCTGGCGGTGAAGATGGCGCACAGTTCGTCCACGGCGGTGTCGAACACCTCGTTGACGATGACGTAGTCGAACTCGTTGAAGTGCAGCATCTCGTCACGGGCGGCGCCCAGGCGCTGGGCGATGACCGCCTCGCTGTCCTGGCCGCGCTTGCGCATGCGGTCCTGCAGGGCCTGCTTGGACGGCGGCAGGATGAACACGGTGACCGTGCCCGGCACCAGCTGGCGCACCTGCTGCGCGCCCTGCCAGTCGATCTCCAGCAGCACGTCCTGGCCGGCGGCCAGCTGCGGTTCCACCGACTGGCGGGCGGTGCCCTTCCAGTCACCGTGCACCCAGGCATGCTCGAAGAAGTCGCCGGCGGCGATCATCTGTTCGAACTTCTCGGCGCTGACGAAGTGGTAGTGCTGGCCGTTCACTTCACCGGGGCGCATCGCGCGCGAGGTGAAGGAGATCGACAGGGCGATCTGCGGGTCACGCGCCAGGGTGGCGTTGACGATGCTGCTCTTGCCGGCGCCGGAGGGCGCCGCAACGATGTACAGCGTGCCGCGCGCGACGGCGTCCGACGGAGTAGACGGGGCGCTCATGCACGGAACCCAACTGGTTGATTTCGCAAAATTTTTCCTCGATGTTCCAGATCCGGCGCGGAGGATCGCGCCAGGACGGCGGGGGCTGCGCGGAACATCCTGGAACCAGGCCCGGCAGACGACTCCCCGGGGTGCGGGCACGCAACTTTACCAGAGCCGCCCCTTGCCGCGCCCGCCCGGCAGGCGCCGGGCCTTGTGCCACATGGGCATGCGGGGGCCTGTGCTATAACCGGGCCGTACCCAACGACAGCCCGGAGGCCCGTGCCTCCCCGCCATCCCAGGAGAACGGCATGTCCTCGATGAGCCGCCGCCAGTTCCTGAAAGTGACCGGGACAACCCTGGTCGGCTCCAGCCTGGCACTGATGGGCTTCGCGCCCGGCATCGCGCTCGCGGAGGTTCGGCAATACAAGCTGACCCGCGCGACCGAGACCCGCAACACCTGTACATACTGTTCGGTGGCCTGCGGCATCCTGATGTACAGCCTCGGCGACGGCGCCAAGAACGCCGAGCCGAGCATCTTCCATATCGAGGGCGACCCGGACCATCCGGTCAACCGCGGCACGCTGTGCCCGAAGGGTGCCGGCCTGGCCGACATCATCCACAGCAAGTCGCGCCTGCTCTACCCCGAGTACCGCGCACCGGGCTCGAACGAGTGGAAGCGGCTGAGCTGGGACGATGCGCTGGACCGCATCGCGCGGCTGATGAAGGAAGACCGCGATGCCAACTTCGTGCAGAAGAACGAGGCCGGGCAGACGGTCAACCGCTGGCTGACCACCGGCATGCTGGCGGCCTCGGCCACCAGCAATGAAACCGCGGTGCTGACCCACAAGGTCGTCCGCTCCCTTGGCATGTTGGCATTCGACAACCAGGCACGTGTCTGACACGGCCCGACGGTGGCAGGTCTTGCCCCGACGCTAGGCCGTGGTGCGATGACGAATCACTGGGTCGACATCAAGAATGCCGACCTGATCCTGATCATGGGTGGCAATGCCGCCGAGGCACACCCGTGCGGGTTCAAATGGGTGACCGAGGCGAAGGCACACAACAAGGCCCGACTGATCGTGGTCGATCCGCGCTTCAACCGCTCGGCCGCGGTGGCCGACGTGTATGCGCCGATCCGTACCGGCACCGACATCGTGTTCCTGGGCGGCCTGATCAACTACCTGCTGACCGAGGACCGCATCCAGCACGAGTACGTGCTGAACTACACCGACATGTCGTTCCTGGTGAAGGACGAGTTCGCCTTCAAGGACGGTCTGTATTCGGGCTACAACGAAGAGAAGCGCAGCTACGACCGCTCCAGCTGGGACTACGCCTACGGTGATGATGGCTTCGTGCGCAGCGACCCGACGCTGAAGGACCCGCGCTGCGTCTACAACCTGCTCAAGCAGCACTATGCGCGCTACACGGTGGAGATGGTCGAACGCATCTGCGGCACGCCGGCCGACAGCATCCGCCAGATCTGGGACATGATCGCGTCCACCGCCGGCAAGGACAAGGCGATGACCATCCTGTACGCGCTGGGCTGGACGCAGCACTCGATCGGCGCGCAGAACGTGCGTGCCGGCACCATGGTGCAGCTGCTGCTGGGCAACATCGGCGTGGCCGGTGGTGGCATGAACGCCCTGCGCGGGCATTCCAACATCCAGGGCCTGACCGACATCGGCCTGATGTCCGACCTGCTGCCCGGCTACCTGACCCTGCCGAAACAGGACGAGCAGGACTACGAGGCCTACATCGCCAAGCGCACGCAGAAGCCGCTGCGCGCCAACCAGATGTCGTTCTGGCAGAACTACCCGAAGTTCCACGTCAGCCTGATGAAATCGTGGTGGGGCGACGCCGCCACCGCCGATAACAACTGGTGTTTCGATTACCTGCCCAAGCTCGACAAGCCGTACGACATGCTGCAGGCGTACGAGCTGATGAACGAAGGCAAGATCCACGGCTACATCTGCCAGGGCTTCAATCCGCTGGCCTCGGCGCCGAACAAGGGCAAGCTGATCAGCGCGTTCTCCAAGCTGAAGTTCATGGTCAGCATGGACCCGCTGGAAACCGAGACCATCGCCTTCTGGCAGAACCACGGTGCGCTGAACGACGTTGACCCGAGCACGATCCAGACCGAAGTATTCCGCCTGCCGACCACCTCCTTCGCCGAGGAGAACGGCGCGGTGGTGAATTCCTCGCGCTGGCTGCAGTGGCACTGGAAGGGTGCCAACCCACCGGGAGAAGCACGCAGCGACATCGAGATCATGTCCGAGCTGTTCCATCGCATCAAAGCGATGTACGAGAAGGACGGCGGTGCGTGGTGGGAGCCGGTGCGCGACCTGGCCTGGAACTACGCCAACCCTGAGGTACCCACGCCCGAAGAACTGGCGATGGAATACAACGGCAAGGCGCTGGCCGACGTGTTCGATCCGAAGGACCCAACCAAGCTGGTGCGCAAGGCCGGCGAGCAGCTGGCGGCGTTCGGCGACCTGCGCGACGACGGCAGCACGTCCTCCGGTTGCTGGATCTACATCGGCGCCTGGGGCCCGACCGGCAACATGATGGCGCGGCGTGACAACAGCGACCCCACCGGCATCGGCAACACGCTGGGCTGGGCCTGGGCGTGGCCGGCCAATCGTCGCGTGATGTACAACCGCGCCTCGTGCGACGTCGCCGGCCAGCCGTTCGATCCGCGCCGCACGCTGCTGGCATGGAACGGCAGGAACTGGGGCAGCGTGGACGTGCCGGACTTCAAGGCCGATGAAGATCCCGCCGGGGGCATGGGCCCGTTCATCATGAACCCGGAAGGCATCGCCCGCTTCTTCGCCAAGGCTGGCATGGCCGAAGGGCCGTTCCCGGAGCACTACGAACCGTTCGATACCCCGCTGCGCAGCAACCCGCTCAGCCCCGGCCAGGCACTGACGTTGAACAACCCGGCGGCCCGCGTGTTCGCCAGCGATCGCGCACAGATCGGTTCGCCGGACGAGTTCCCGCATGTAGCCACCACCTACCGCCTGACCGAGCATTTCCACTTCTGGACCAAGCACGGCAAGTTGAACGCCATCATCCAGCCCGAGCAGTTCGTCGAGATCGGCGCGGCGTTGGCCGATGAGCTGGGCATCAACAACGGCAGCCGCGTGCGGGTCAGTTCCAAGCGCGGGCACATCGAAGCGGTGGCGATGGTGACCAAGCGCATCAAGGCCCTGCAGATTGATGGCAGAACCGTGCACCAGGTGGGCGTGCCGATCCACTGGGGTTTCCTCGGTGCGGCCAAGCCCGGATACATCGCCAATACGCTGACCAACGCCATCGGTGACGGCAACTCGCAGACGCCCGAATCGAAGTGCATCCTGGTCAAGGTCGAGAAGGTGTAGGAGACACGCCATGTCACTGCAATCCCTGGACATCATCCGCCGCTCGGCCACCACCACGCCCTCGCCGGAGGCGCGTGGCGCGCACACCGGCCAGGTCGCCAAGCTGATCGATGTGAGCAAGTGCATCGGCTGCAAGGCCTGCCAGGTCGCCTGCATGGAGTGGAATGATCTGCGCGACGAGGTCGGCAGCTGCGTTGGCAGCTACGACAACCCGCCCGACCTGAGCGAACAGTCGTGGACGGTGATGAAGTTCCGCGAGTACGAGGACGAGAAGGGCAAGCTGGAGTGGCTGATCCGCAAGGAAGGCTGCATGCACTGCAGCGATCCGGGCTGCCTGAAGGCCTGCCCGTCGCCGGGCGCGATCATCCAGTACGCCAACGGCATCGTCGACTTCCAGGAAGAGAACTGCATCGGCTGCGGCTACTGCGTGACCGGTTGCCCGTTCGACGTGCCGCGCATCTCCAAGAAGGACCACAAGGCCTACAAGTGCACGCTGTGCTCGGACCGGGTGGCGGTGGGCCAGGAACCGGCCTGCGTGAAGACCTGCCCGACCGGTGCGATTACCTTCGGCAGCAAGCAGGCAATGACCGAGCATGCCGCCGGCCGCGTGGAAGACCTGAAATCGCGCGGCTACGAGAACGCCGGCCTGTACGACCCGCAGGGTGTGGGCGGCACCCATGTGATGTACGTGCTGCAGCACGTGGACAAGCCGGAACTGTATGCCGACCTGCCGAAGGACCCGCGCATCAGCCCGATGGTGGAGGTGTGGAAGGGCGTGGCCAAGCCGCTGGGCGTGCTGGCGATTGCCGCTACCGCCTTCGCCGGCTTCCTGCATTACATCGGCATCGGCCGCAACACGGTCAATGACGAGGAAGAAGAGGAAGCCGAGCACGAGGCGAAGAAGATCGAAGAGGAGCAGCGGCCATGAAGTACGCCCCGCACCCGCGGCAGATCATCCGCTACCGCGCGCCGACCCGCATCAATCACTGGATTGTGGCGATCTGCTTCGTGTTGACCGCGCTGTCCGGGCTGGCGTTGTTCCACCCTGCCCTGTTCCCGCTGACCCAGTTGTTTGGCGGTGGGCCATGGACGCGCATCCTGCACCCGTTCATCGGCCTGGCCATGGTCGTCGGCTTTGCGCTGCTGGCGTTCCGCATGTGGCGCGACAATCTGCCGACCGCCGACGATGGCAAGTGGATGCGCGGCATGCGCGATGTACTGCGCAACGAGGATGAGAAGTTGCCGCCGGTGGGCCGCTTCAATGCCGGCCAGAAGCTGCTGTTCTGGGCCATCATCGGTTGCCTGTCGGCGCTGCTGCTGACCGGCTTCGTGATCTGGCGGCAGTACTTCAGCCACTTCTTCCCGATCGGGGTGATCCGCTTCTCGGTGCTGGCCCATGCGCTGTTCGGCTGGGTGCTGGTGTGCGCGATCGTGGTGCACATCTATGCAGCGATCTGGATCAAGGGCTCGGTGCGGGCGATGACCCAGGGCAAGGTGACCTACGGGTGGGCGTACAAGCATCACCGGCAGTGGTTCCGGGACATCCTGCGCGGACGGCGGGAAGAGGGGTAGCGGCAGGGCCTGCGGCCCTGCACCCGCTGGATCAACGTCAACATCAACGTCAAGAGCGGGTTTCCTGAGGGATGGCGCGGTGGGTCCGGTCCCCCTCGACAGGTCCCCGGTGCTTTTGGTGGGTGTCGACCTTGGTCGACACGATGAACACGGCAATGATCGAAACCGGCTTTTTTGTAGAGTCGAGCCATGCTCGACTGCTTTGCCTGGAACACGCTGGACGCCGGCGTCGACAACGGCGAGGATGGAGCCTGGTTCTTCTGGCTGGCCCTGCATGGCGCAACGCATCCTTGAACCCGGTGAGATCGAGACGCTGGCCTCGCGCGATGTTCCGCGCATCATCCTGCCCGATACCGCGTCGCTGTTTGCCGGACGTGCGGACCGCCTGCGCAGTCTGGCTGCACACAGTGCCATCGGTGGTTACCTGCAACTGCTGGCGGCGTTGGCCGATGCGCAGCAGGCGCTGCTGGAGGATCTGACACCGCAGCAACGCGAGGAACTTCAGGCACAGGCGCGTGCACAGCAGTCGAGTGCGGCAGCCGGCGCCGGTATGCCGTTGCGGCCCGCCAACACACTTCAGCTGGATGGACGCTGGCGCGGCTGGCTGCGCACGCTGTGCCAGCACTGCGCTGAAGAAGCCGGGCTGCCCGCGGAAACCCGCCAGGAACTGCAGCGCGTTGCTGCTGCCGATGACGGGTGGCTGGATGCGCAGGCGCATGCGGTGCTGGAGCGTGATGACGCGCCGTCGGTGGATGCGGTGGCTGCGCTGCTGGTGATGAACGCGCTGCAGGTCTACTGGGCGGTGCTGGCGGACAGCTTCCGCCCCACCGAGCTGAAGCCGCTGGCCGATGCACCGGGGCTGTGCCCGCTGTGCGGCACCCTGCCGGTGGTCAGCGTGGTGCAGGCGCGGCCGCCCTATGCCTCCTACCGCTACCTGTCGTGCTCGCTGTGTGCCTGCCAGTGGCACTACGTACGCGTGCAGTGCAGCCAGTGTGGTGCCGCCGGCAAGGACATCGCCTATCGCGCCCTGGCCGATGTGGACGGCGACAGCGGCGGGGCGGTGCGCGAGAGCGCGGTCCGTGCCGAGACCTGCGACCACTGCCACAGCTACCGCAAGATCCTGTATCTGGAAAAAGACCCGTCGCTGGAGCCGGTGGCCGATGACCTCGGCACGCTGGCGCTGGATCTGCTGCTGGCAGAGGAGGGCTATGCGCGTGCCAGCCAGAATCCGCTGCTGTGGCAATCCGGCGGCGAGTGAGGCGATGACAGCCACGCCCCCCACCCCGGCATCGGTTTCCGCCCTGCCCTCGCTGGACCGGTTGCTGCGTCTGCCTGCCCTGGCAGCACTGATCGAGGGCCACGGCCGCAGCCGTATCACCCAGCTGCTGCGTTCGCACCTGCAGGTGCTGCGCGACCGTATCAGCGCCGGCCAGCTCTCGGCCACGCAGCTGCAGGAAGCGGTTGACGGCCCGGCGCTGGTGGCAGCAGTCGAGGCCGCACTGGCCGCTGACGCACGGCAGGATCTGCAGCCGATGTTCAATCTGACCGGCACCGTCCTGCACACCAATCTCGGCCGCGCATTGCTGCCCGATGGCGCCGTGCACGCGGTCACCCGCGCGATGACCGCGCCGGTGGATCTTGAATTCGACATCAGCCGCGGCCGTCGCGGCGACCGCGATGCACGGGTGCAGGCATTGATCTGCGAACTGACCGGCGCTGAATCCGCCACTGTGGTCAACAACAATGCCGCGGCGGTCCTGCTGCTGCTCAACAGCCTGGCCAACCGCCGCGACGTGGTGGTGTCACGCGGCGAGCTGGTGGAGATCGGTGGCGCCTTCCGCATTCCCGACGTGATGCGCAGTGCCGGTGCGCGGCTGCTGGAAGTCGGCACCACCAACCGTACCCATCCAGCTGACTTCGCCAATGCGATCGGCGCGCGCACCGCGCTGCTGATGGAGGTGCACGCCAGCAACTACGCGATCACCGGCTTCACCGCCAAGGTCGACACCGCGGCGATGGCCGCGATCGCGCACGAGCACGGCCTGCCGCTGGTGGTGGACCTGGGTAGCGGCAGTCTGTGCGATCTGGCGGTCTTCGGCCTGCCGCACGAGCCCACCGTGCAGGAAACGCTGGCGGCCGGCGCCGACTTGGTTTCGTTCAGCGGCGACAAGCTGCTGGGTGGTCCGCAGGCCGGCATCATCGCCGGCCGCGCCGACCTGATCGCGCGGATCAACCGCAACCCGCTGAAGCGGGCACTGCGCATGGACAAGATGGGCCTGGCCGCACTGGAAGCGGTGCTGGCCCTGTACCGCGAGCCGGAGCTGCTGGCACAGCGACTGCCGACCCTGCGCACCCTGTCACGCACGCAGGAGGACATCGATGTGCAGGCCCAGCGCCTGCTGCAGCCGATGCGTTCCGCGCTGGCGGCCGACTACGGTCTTGAACCGGCATCGATGCACAGCCAGATCGGCAGCGGTGCACAGCCACAGGCGCAGCTCGGCAGTGCCGGCCTACGCATCACGACTGCGCGCCGTGGCGGACTGGATCGCCTGGCCAAGCGCTTGCGTCAGCTGCCGCGACCCGTGCTGGGCCGCATTGCCGATGACGCGCTGTGGCTGGACCTGCGCTGCCTGGAACCGGCCGACGAAGCCGACTTCCTCGCCCAGTGGAGCACGCTGCAGGCATGATCGTCGGCACCGCCGGGCATATCGACCATGGCAAAACCAGCCTGGTACGCGCACTGACCGGCATCGAAACCGATCGCCTGCAGGAAGAGCGAACGCGCGGTATATCGATCGAACTGGGCTACGCCTATGTCCCGGTGGAAAGCAGGGACGCCGAAGGCCCGGCTGCGACGCTGGGTTTCGTCGACGTGCCAGGCCATGAGCGCTTCGTGCACACGATGGTGGCCGGCGCCACGGGTATCGATGTCGCCGTGCTGGTGATCGCTGCCGACGACGGCGTGATGCCACAGACCCGCGAGCATCTGGCGATCCTGCAGCTGCTGGGCGTGGATCGTGGTGCGGTGGCGCTGACCAAGATCGACCGTGTGGATGCGGCGCGCCTCGCCCGGGTCGAGATCGAGATTGCCGCGCTGCTGGCCGCGACACCGCTGCAGGATTCCCCTCTGTTCGCCTGCAACAGCACCGCACCCGACGATGCCGGCATCAGCGCACTGCGTACCCAGCTGCACGCGTGGGCGGCGGACGATGCCAGCACACGCCAGGCCGAACTGCGCAGCGAACTGTTCCGCATGCCGGTGGACCGCGTGTTCTCGCTGGCCGGCCACGGCACGCTGGTGACCGGCGCGGTGCATGGCGGCATCGCCGCGGTGGGTGAGCATCTGCAGCTGATGCCGGCCGCCACTGAAGTGCGCATACGCAGCATCCACGCGCAGAACCAGGCCAGCGAGCACGCGATGGCTGGGCAACGCTGCGCGCTGAACCTGGCCGCCATCGCCCGCGACGACATCCACCGGGGCGACTGGATCGCCGATCCACGCGCGCTGCTGGCCACCACCCGCGTTGATGTGCGCCTGCGGCTTTCCGCACTGGCGCCGCCACTGCGCGACTGGTCGCCGCTGCACATCCATTGGGGCACGATGCACCGGCAGGCGCATATGGTGCTGCTGGAAGACCACGACCACGGCGATGGGCAGTTGGTGCAGCTGGTGTTCGATGCACCGGTCTGCGCGATGTGTGGCGATCGTTTCATCGCCCGTGATTCAGCGGCCACCCACACACTGGGCGGTGGCGTCGTGCTCGATCCGGATCCTCCGCAGCGGCGTCGGCGCAGTCCTGCACGGCTGGCCTGGCTGGCGGCACTGGAGCAGCTGGCGGCCGGTGCCGGTGTTGTCCCGCTGCTGCAGCAGGCACCTGCCGGCATTCCCCTCACTGCGCTGCAACGCTATTGCCGACGCGCCGCCGACCGCATCGACCTGCCCGAGGACGCGCGACGCATCGCGACCCGCGATGACACAGTGATCATCCTCGCACCGCACTGGCAGGCACTGCGCGAGCAGGTGATCACCTCGCTGCGCGGCTGGCACGAGCGACGCCCGGAGGAACCCGGCGTCGACAGCGGACGCCTGCAGCGCAGTACCCTGCCCTCGCTTGCAGCGAGCCTCTGGAATGCGCTGCTGCAGGACCTGCTGGCCGATGGCACGCTGCAGCGCGTGGGCGCGTGGTGGCGCCTGCCCGGCCATGACCATGCGCCACCGGAACGCGAACGTCTCCTGCTGGAACGCGTGCTGCCGCAACTGCACGCCAGTGGCTTCGATCCACCGTGGGTGCGCACCCTGGCCGCCGACGTCGGTCTGGCCGAAGATGAGGTCCGCGCGGTCCTGCGCCGCGCCGCCGCACGTGGTGAACTGTTCCAGGTGGTGCCCGACCTGTTCTATGCGCCGGCCCGCATCGCCGAGCTGGCCGCGATCGTCGCGCAGCTGTCACAGGCCACCGGCACGGTGGATGCGGCGGCCTTCCGCGATGCCATCGGCCTGGGCCGCAAACGCAGCATCCAGATCTTGGAGTTCTTCAATCGCGTTGGCTACACTCGGCGCGTCGGTGACCAGCATCGGCCGCGCGGCGACCTGCAGTGGAATGCAGCCCGCGACTGAGCCCACCGGTACCGCCGTACTTTCGGAAGGCATGCGCATCCGGGCATGCGGCTGGGCTTCAAACCCAGTAGGGGGCGTCGATCGTTCCCTGGTAGGTTCGACTCCTGCTGCCTTCCGCCATTCGTGTTTCCGCAGGAGATGTCGGCATGGCCACGCACGCGCAGTCCCCCGCTCCTTCAACGGCCGATGCCCCGCAACGACTGACCTCGCTGGCCCACGGTGGCGGCTGCGGCTGCAAGATCGCCCCGGGTGTGCTGACCGAACTGCTGCGCGGGGTGCCGGCACTTCCCGCACCGGTCGAACTGCTGGTCGGCCGCGAGACCAGCGACGACGCCGCGGTGTATCGCCTCGATGACCGGCAGGCAATCGTCGCCACCACCGACTTCTTCATGCCGATTGTCGACGACCCGTTCGACTTCGGCCGCATCGCCGCCACCAATGCGCTGTCGGACCTGTACGCGATGGGCGCGCGCCCGCTGTTCGCACTGGCCATCGTCGGCATGCCGATCAACAGCCTGCCGCAGGACACCATCCGCGGCATCCTGCAGGGTGGCGAACGCGCCTGCGCCGATGCCGGCATCGTGGTGGCCGGTGGCCACAGCATCGATTCGGTGGAACCCATCTACGGCCTGGCCGCGATCGGCGTGCTCGATCCGCAGCGGCTCAAGCGCAATGCCGATGCCCGCGCCGGCGATGTGCTGGTGCTGGGCAAGCCATTGGGCGTGGGCGTGTATTCGTCGGCGCTGAAGAAAGAAGTGCTGGATGCCGAGGGCTACCGGCAGATGATCGAGTCGACCACCCGCCTGAACAGCGTGGGCCTGCCCCTTGCCGCTCTGGACGGCGTGCATGCCATGACCGACGTCACCGGCTTCGGCCTGCTCGGCCACCTGCTGGAGGTGTGCCGCGCCAGTGGCGTGGCCGCCGAGGTGGATAGTGCACAGGTGCCGCTGCTGCCGCAGACCCTGGACCTGCTGCAACGTGGCTGCGTAACCGGCGCCTCCAACCGCAACTGGGCCTCGTACGGCGCCGAGGTGCGCTTCGCCGAGGGCTTGGCCGCCCACTGGCAGCCACTGCTGACCGACCCGCAGACCAGCGGCGGTCTGCTGGTGTCCTGTGCGCCGGAAGCGGTGGATGCGGTGCTGACCTGCTTCCACGATGCCGGGTTCGGCCAGGCGGCCGTGCTGGGGCGCTTGAGCGAGGGAGCGGCGGGCGTCAGGGTGGTTTGAGCCGTGAAGGTTTGCCAACGTGCCGCTTCCGGGCACTTGAATTATGTCCAAAATATTGGACACTCAGGCCATGAACCTGATCGACATCGGCAAGGCGGTTCGTGCCCGCCGTGAGCAGCTTGGCCTGTCGCAAGGCCATCTGGCTCACCTCAGCGGTCTTTCCCGGCAGACCGTGGTCGGCCTGGAAGGGGGCACCCTGAGCGACCTGGGCGTCAATCGTGTCGGCCAGTTGTTGTCCGTGCTCGGCCTGGATGTTCCGGCACCCACCACCGAAAACCGGCAGCGCAAACAAGGCCTGAAAATGGCCGCACGAACCGCGAACGTGAGCTACGCGAGCGAACTGACGGCTGGCGAGTTGGCCCGCGTGCTGGTCAGCGGGGAAGTTCCTGCCACCTACGCAGCGCAGATGGCGCACCTGCTGGATGAAGCCCCTCCCTCCATGATGGTGATGGCAGTCGAGGAAGCTGCAATCGGCGCGCAGCTGCCGCCACGGCGCATCTGGCGCAACGTGGCGAAGATGGCCAACACACTTTCTGCCCATCGCAAGGACCTGTGGTTGTGAACCGCAAACTGCCGGCCGGCGCCTGGCAGGCGCTGCTGCCTCGGGCGCTTGTCCTCATCGGGGAGATCCGGCGCCACGGCGGCATCACCGATCCGTTCTGGACGTTGGGCGGCGGAACGGTACTGATGTTTCGACATCGGCACCGACTCAGCAAGGACATCGACATCTTCGTGCCGAATCCCCAGTACCTGGGATTCGTTACTCCCCCGCTTGAGCGATGTGGCCGCGAGCCTTACCGGCGACTACAGCGAAGATCCCAGCGCCTGGGTGAAGCTGCAGTTCGAGGAAGGCGAGGTGGATTTCGTCGCGGCCCCCAATCTTCTCGATGATGCCTGGGAGGAATGGACGATCGATGGTCAGCGCATACGGGTGGAAACGTCGGCGGAAATCATCGCCAAGAAAATGTTCCATCGCGGGCATCGAACAACCGCCCGAGACCTGTTCGATCTTGCGCTGATCATCGAACGCGAGCCGGACGCGCTGGCGGCCGCCGCGCACGCGCTGGTCCGCCATCGATCAACGTTTCTTGATCAGATCCGCAATCCCCATCCGACATTGAAGATTGCGTTCAAGGCCATCGACACGCTGGACTACACGCCAGACTTCGACCACTGCGTCGCGATAGCTGCGGACTACCTGGAAGGACTGTGATCCTCCCAGGCGATTGCGCAGAACATCACTCGATGTTCTGCACCTGTTCGCGAATCTGGTCGATCAGCACCTTCAGCTCCACCGCGGCATTGGACGTACGGCTGTCCACCGACTTCGAGCCCAGCGTATTGGCTTCACGGTTGAACTCCTGCAGCAGGAAGTCCAGGCGGCGACCGACCGGCTCGCGCTGCTTGAGCACGCGGCGGATCTCGACGATGTGGCTGCCGAGGCGGTCCAGCTCTTCATCCACGTCCAGCTTCTGCAGCCACAGGACCAGTTCCTGCTCGGCGCGGCCGGCGTCGACCGGGTGCGGCAGGTCGGCCAGGCGTGCGGCCAGCTTGGCGCGCTGGCCGTCGCGAATGGCCGGAATCAGCGTGCGGACTTCGGTGGCGATGCGTTCGATGCCGTCCACACGCTCGCTGATGGCCGCAGCCAACTTGCCGCCTTCGCGCTCACGGGCCTCGACGAAGCCGTCCAGCACCTGGTCCAGCAGGGCCAGTGCCTCGACCTGCAGGGCGGCGGCATCGGTGGCCTCGCCGCGGGTGACGCCCGGCAGCTGCAGCAGGTCGGTGAAGCTGACCTGCAGGTTGGGGAAATCGGAGGTCAGGCGGTGCGCCAGGCGGCCCAGCTGACCCAGCAGGGCCTCGTCCACCTGCAGGTTGGCCGCCGCTTCCGGCGCGCGCAGGCGCATCACCAGATCCAGCTTGCCGCGGCTCAGGCGCGCGGCGATACGCTCGCGCAGCTGCGGCTCGAGCGCCCGCAATTCCTCGGGCAGGCGGGTGCCGACCTCCAGGAAGCGGTGGTTGACCGAGCGCAGCTCGCAGCCCAGCGTGCCCCACGGGGTGACCCGCTCGCCGCCGGCGTAGGCGGTCATGCTTCGAATCATGGATTGTGTCCGGTGCGTGCAAAGGGGGAATGGTACCCTAGCGCCCTCACCAGAGCCCCCTTGCCCGCCCCGTGAAGGCCGCGGGCGTGGCGGCGTACTCCCTCGCCATTACGGAACCCGCACCATGTCCGATTCCCGCCCCAGCGGCCGCCAGCCCGACCAGCTCCGCCCGGTCGTCATCCAACGCGGCTTCACCCGCCACGCCGAAGGTTCGGTGCTGGTGTGCTTCGGTGAAACCCGTGTGCTGTGCACCGCCAGCGTCGAGAACCGCGTGCCGGGCTTCCTGCGCGGCAAGGGCGAAGGCTGGGTGACCGCCGAATACGGCATGCTGCCGCGCGCCACCCACACCCGCAGCGACCGTGAAGCGGCCCGTGGCAAGCAGGGCGGCCGCACGCTGGAGATCCAGCGCCTGATCGGCCGCAGCCTGCGCGCGTGCGTGGACCGCAACGCGCTGGGCGAACGCACCATCACCCTCGACTGCGACGTGCTGCAGGCCGACGGCGGCACCCGCACCGCCGCCATCACCGGCGCCTACGTGGCCCTGGTCGATGCGGTGAATGTGCTGATGAAGCGCGGCGACATCAAGCGCAACCCGATCCTGGGTGCAGTGGCAGCGGTGTCGGTGGGCGTCTACCGCGGCACCCCGGTGCTGGACCTGGACTACGCCGAAGACAGCGACTGCGACACCGACATGAACGTGGTGATGAACGACGGCGGTGGCTTCATCGAGCTGCAGGGCACCGCTGAAGGCCATGCCTTCCGTCGCGATGAATTGGATGCGCTGCTCGGCCTGGCCGAAAAGGGCGTGGCCGAACTGCTGGCCGCGCAGCAGGCGGCGCTGTCGGCATGAACCGGCGCATCGCCCTGACCACCCTGGTGGTGGCCGACTACGACGAAGCCATTGCCTGGTACACCGGCAAGCTCGGCTTCGCGCTGCTGGAGGACATCGACCAGGGCCACAAGCGCTGGGTGGTGGTGGGGCCGACCGACGGCAGCGCTGCCGCCCTGCTGCTGGCCCGTGCCAGCGACGAGGAACAGCGCAGCCGCATCGGCAACCAGACCGGTGGCCGCGTCGCCTTCTTCCTCAACACCGACGACTTCCACCGCGACCACACGGCGATGCTGGCCGCCGGGGTCGAATTCCTGGAAGCGCCGCGCGAAGAACCCTATGCAACGGTCGCGGTGTTCCGCGATCTGTATGGCAACACCTGGGACCTGCTGGAGCCCCGTCAATGAAGAAACTGGTACTGGCCAGCCACAACGCCGGCAAGCTGGTGGAGATGCAGGAGATCCTCGCCGACCTGCCGCTGCAGATCACCTCGGCCGCCGAGCTGGGCCTGGGCGACGTAGAAGAAACCGGCCTGACCTTCGTCGAGAACGCGCTGCTGAAGGCGCGCGCGGCCTGCGAAGCGACCGGCCTGCCGGCGCTGGCCGATGATTCGGGCCTGATCGTCGATGCCCTCGGCGGTGCACCGGGCCTGTACAGCGCGCGCTATGCCGGCCACCCGACCAATGCCGCGGCCAACAATGCCAAGCTGCTGGAGGCGATGGCCGACGTTCCCGATGGCCAGCGCGGCGCCCGCTTCTATGCGGTGATCGTGCTGCTGCGTCACGCCACCGATCCGCAGCCGCTGATCTGCGAAGGTCGCTGGGAGGGCCAGATCATCCGTGAACTGCGCGGCACGAATGGATTCGGCTACAACCCGGTGTTCCTGGACACCACCCACGGCCTGACCGCTGCGGAGATGGAGCCGGCCCTGAAGAACGCCATCAGCCACCGTGCCATTGCCCTGCAGCAGCTCAAGCAGCAGCTGGCGACGCTTTACTGACGCCACCCGATCGAACCAGGGAAGCCGGCCAGCGGCCGGCACTACCGAAGAAGCCCATGCCGCACGCCCACGACCACTGCAACCACCTGCCCGGCGAAGCCTGTTCGGCGGACCACGACACTTCGGTACGACTGGTGCCGCCGCCGCTGTCGCTGTACGTGCACCTGCCGTGGTGCGTGCGCAAATGCCCGTACTGCGATTTCAATTCGCACCAGGCCAAGGGCGAGCTGCCGTTCGATGCCTACATCGATGCGCTGCTGCGCGACCTCGACCAGGACCTGCCGCTGGTCTGGGGCCGGGTGGTGCACAGCGTGTTCTTCGGTGGCGGCACGCCCAGCCTGTTCCCGCCGGAAGCAATCGACCGTTTCCTGCAACAGGCCAGCGCACGCCTGCGTTTCGCGCCCAATGCCGAAATCACCCTGGAAACCAACCCGGGCACCGCCGAGCATGGCCGCTTCGACCGCTACCGCGCAGCCGGCGTCAATCGCCTCAGCTTCGGTATCCAGAGTTTCGACGATGCGATGCTCAAGCGCCTGGGCCGCATCCACGACAGTGGCGAAGCCGAGCGCGCGGTGAAGATGGCGCAGGACGCGGGTTACGACAACTTCAACATCGACCTGATGTACGCGCTGCCGGAACAGACCCTGGCCGGTGCCGAGGCTGATCTGGAACGCGCGTTCGCGCTGCAGCCGGCGCATATCTCGCACTACCAGCTGACCCTGGAACCGAACACGGTGTTCTTCGCGCAGCCGCCGCAGGGCATTCCCGATGAAGACAACGCCTGGGACATGCAGGAACACTGCCAGGCGCTGCTGGCGCAGGCCGGTTTCGGCCAGTACGAGGTGAGCGCCTACGCACGCCCTGGCCGGCAGAGCGCGCACAACCTGAACTACTGGCGCTTCGGCGATTACCTGGGCATCGGTGCCGGCGCGCACGGCAAGATCAGCTCGGGCGCCGAGGAACACGTGCTGCGCCGCTGGAAGCTGAAGCACCCGCAGGCCTACCTGGACAGCGCAGGCACCCCGGCCTCGTTCGGTGGTGACGATGTGATCGCGCCCGAGCGCCTGCCGTTCGAGTACATGCTCAACCTGCTGCGCCTGCACGAAGGTTTCGGCCTGCGCGATTTCGAGTCGCGTACCGGGCTGCCACGCAGCGTGCTGGATGCCCCCCTGGCCGAGGCCGTTCAGCGCGGCTGGCTGGACGTGACCGATGGCCATGTGCAGCCGACCGAACTGGGCCGCCGCTTCACCAACGATGTGGTGA
>NZ_JAOECR010000018.1:0-79382 GCF_029836955.1 Stenotrophomonas sp. GD04054
GCCCCCGGACACATTTCTGCCGCCGATCCACCACGGGAAAGATCAGAAAATCAAAATCAAAAGCTGATCCTTCAGACATTCTCGATGTCTGCCCGTGTCGACCAAGGTCGACACCTACCAAAGCAGAGCGCCGTTCCGACAGATCGCGGGAAACTGTCGAAGGCGGGGTGGGTCCGGTGGCAGGGGCGTGAGCCGCATGGATGCGGCGACCGAGGCTACAGGGACGTACTTGCGCCGTCCCCTGCCACCGGACCCGCCCCGCCAACCCACAGATAGCCGGCTTCTGCCGTTGCTCCGGCTGTTGCCTTGGCCTCTGCGGGTGCAGGGCTGCAAGCCCTGCCGGAAACCCTCACCCCGCGGGAGTACCTGCACCGTGCAGGTAATCCAGGCTCACCTGCAGCAACGCCCGCAACCCGACATCCAGCGCCTTCTCATCCAGCAGGAACTTCGGCGAATGATTCGCCGGTGCCGTCGCCGGGTCGATGCCCGCGCTGGTCGAACCGACGAAGAAGAACATCCCCGGCACTTCCTTCGCGTACAGCGAGAAATCCTCCGCACCCATCTGCAGCGGTGGCTCGTACACGTTGTCCTTGCCCACCACTGCCTGCAGGCTCGGCAGCATCTTCGCGGTCAGCGCCGGGTCGTTCACCGTGGCCGGATTGCCCTCCGACTCGTAGATGTCCGTCACCGCCTTGGCACCGTGCGCGGCGGCGGTGTGCTCGGCCACGTTGCGCAGGTCGGCGAAGATCTGCTGCCGCATGCCTTCGTCGAAGGTACGGATGGTGCCGACCATTTCCACTTCATCCGGAATGATGTTGTAGCGGATGCCACCGTTGATCGCGCCGAAGGTCAGCACCGCCGGCTGCTTGGACAGGTTCGCGCGGCGGCTGACGATGGTCTGCGCGGTGCCGACCAGGTCGGCGGTGGCCACGATCGGATCAACACCATTCCACGGCGCCGAGCCATGCGTCTGCCGACCGATCACCTTGATCCCGAAACGATCCGAAGCCGCCATCAACGGGCCACCACGCACCGCGATCTGCCCGGCCTGCACGCTTGAGAAGACGTGCAGGCCGAACACGGCTTCCGGCTTGAAGTCGGCGAACAGGCCTTCCTTCAGCATCAGGGCAGCACCACCCTCTTCCGGCGGCGGTGCACCCTCTTCGGCCGGCTGGAAGATCAGCATCACCTGGCCCGGCAGATCCTTCTTCATCGACACCAGTGCCTCGGCCACGCCGAGCAGGGTGGCGGTGTGCGCGTCATGGCCGCAGGCATGCATCACGCCCACGGTCTGCCCACGGTACTGGTCGGTGGCTTTCGAGGCGAACGGCAGGCCGGTCTGTTCGGTCACCGGCAGCGCGTCCATGTCCGCACGCAGGGCGATCTTCGGCCCGGGCTTGCCACCTTCAATGATCGCCACCACGCCGTGGTGGGCGATGCCGGTCTTCGGCTTCAGGCCCATCGCACGCAGGCGCTTGGCGACCTCGGCCGAGGTGCGCACCTCACGGTTGGACAGTTCCGGGTGCTGGTGGAAGTCGCGCCGCCATTCCACCACCTTGGCCTGCAGCCGCTGGGCGGCAGCGGTCACCTCCGGGCGCTGCCCGTCCTGGGCGTGGGCAAGAGCCGGCAAGGCCAGCAGCAGGGCGGACAGCAGCAACGAACGGCGCATCACGATCTCCACGGCAGGGGGTTCCAGCTGAATGTAGGGCAACACCGCCGCTACGGGAACCTCCGCGGCCGGATCCGGTCTTAGCGCCCGTCCCATCCGTCATGCAGGAAACGTGATGTGGCGCAGGTATGCTTTGCGCATTGCCAACCGGGGCCGTGCCCCGTCCAGCCCTCTTGGAGTCCTTGAATGTCACGTGTTTGGAAGATCGTGCTGCTGGTCGTGGCGGTACTGGTGCTGGCCGTGGTCGGCCTGCGCGTACTCGGCGGGGGCAAGGACAAGGCCGGTAGCCCGGCGGCAGCTGCGCGCCAGGGCGGTGAAGACCCGGATGCCGGCCCGGTGCCGGTGACCGTGGTGGATGCGGCACGCCAGGACGTGCCGGTCTATGCCAGCGCGCTGGGTACGGTGACCGCAATGAACACCGTCACCGTCAGCCCGCAGGTTGGCGGCCAGCTGATGAGCCTGAATTTCCGCGAAGGCCAGGAAGTGAAGAAGGGCGATGTGCTGGCGGTGATCGACCCGCGCACCGCCCAGGCCAGCTATGACCAGGCCGTGGCCTCCAAGCGCCAGAACGAGGCGCTGCTGGCCACCGCGCGTTCCAACTACCAGCGCTCGAACGCGCCGGAGTATCGCCAGTTCGTCGCCAAGACCGATCTGGATACACAGCGAAACCAAGTGGCACAGTACGAAAGCGCAGTCGCGGCGAACGAGGCCAGCATGCGCTCGGCGCAGGTGCAGCTGCAGTACACCAAGGTCACCGCGCCGATCACCGGCATCGCCGGCATCCGCGCGGTCGACGCCGGCAACGTGGTCAACGCCGGCACCGCGCTGGTCACGCTGACCCAGATCCATCCGATCCACGTGCTGTTCAACCTGCCCGAGCGCCAGCTCGGCGATGTGCGCCAGGCGCAGGCCGCCGGTGCGGTACCCGTCGCGGCACTGGACCGCGCCGATTCGCACGTGCTGTCCGGCGACGGCAAGCTCGACGTGGTCGACAACCTGATCAGTGCCGACAGCGGCACGTTCAAGGCGCGCGCGATCTTCGACAACACCGACAACGGCCTGTGGCCGGGCCAGTTCGTCAACGTGCGCATGCAGCTGCGCACGATTGCCGGTGGCGTGGTCATCCCGACCCAGGCAGTGCTGCGTGGCCCGGATGGCGAGTACGTCTATGTGGTGCAGGGCGACAACACGGTGAAGATGCAGACCGTGCGCAGCGGCGTGGAAGTGGGTGACAGCCGGGTGCAGATCGCCGAGGGCCTGAAGGGCGGCGAGCGGGTGGTCAGTGAAGGCCAGTTCCGCTTGAAGCCGGGCAGCAAGGTCACCGCGCTGAAGCCGGGCGAAACCCCGGCGGTGCCGACCGAAGCCGAGCTGAAGGCCGCCGAGCAGAAGAAAGGCGGCGGTGGCCGTCGTGGCGGCGGCCCGCGCTGAGCGCAGGCTACCGACCTCCCTCGCGCCGGCAAGCCTGCCGGCGCCGACATTGAAGTGCCAGCAAGGATCAGTCCGTGGGCTTTTCGACGATCTTCATCCGCCGCCCCATCGCCACCTCGCTGCTGATGGCGGGCCTGTTGCTGCTGGGCATCCTCGGTTACCGCAAGCTGCCGGTGTCGGCGCTGCCGGAAATCGATGCGCCCAGCCTGGTGGTCACCACCCAGTACCCCGGCGCCAACGCCACCACCATGGCCTCGCTGGTCACCACGCCGCTGGAGCGCCAGTTCGGGCAGATCTCCGGGCTGGAGCTGATGACCTCCGACTCGTCGGCCGGGTTGTCCACGATCATCCTGCAGTTCTCGATGGACCGGAACATCGACATTGCCGCGCAGGACGTGCAGGCGGCGATCCGCCAGGCCACGCTGCCCTCGTCGCTGCCCTACCAGCCGGTCTACAACCGGGTGAATCCGGCCGACGCGGCCATCGTCACCCTGAAACTGACCTCTGACACGCGCCCGCTGCGCGACGTCAACAACTACGCCGACTCGATCCTGGCCCAGCGACTGTCGCAGGTGCAGGGCGTGGGCCTGGTCTCGATCGCCGGCAACGTGCGCCCGGCCGTGCGCATCCAGGTCAATCCGGCCCAGCTGTCGAACATGGGCCTGACCCTGGAGCAGCTGCGCAGCGCGCTGACCCAGGCCAACGTCAACGCGCCGAAGGGTTCGCTGAACGGCAAGACGCAGTCCTACAGCATCGGTACCAACGACCAGCTCACCAGTGCCGCCGAGTACCGCGACACCATCATCAGCTACAAGAACGGACGTCCCGTGCGTTTGTCCGACGTGGCCGAAGTGGTTGATGGCGTGGAGAACGACCAGCTGGCCGCCTGGGCCGATGGCAAGCCGGCGGTGCTGCTGGAAGTGCGCCGCCAGCCCGGCGCCAACATCGTGCAGACCGTCGAGCGCATCCGCGCGATCCTGCCGCAGCTGCAGGGCGTGCTGCCAGCCGACGTGCACCTGGAGATCTTCAACGACCGTACGGAGACCATCCGCGCCTCGGTGCATGAGGTGCAGTTCACCCTGATCCTGACCATCGGCCTGGTGGTGGCGGTGATCTTCGTGTTCCTGCGCCGCCTGTGGGCCACGATCATTCCCTCGGTGGCGGTGCCGTTGTCGCTGGCCGGCACCTTCGCGGTGATGGCCTTTGCCGGCATGTCGCTGGACAACCTCTCGCTGATGGCGCTGGTGGTGGCCACCGGCTTCGTGGTCGACGATGCGATCGTGATGATCGAGAACATCGTGCGTTACATCGAGCAGGGCAAGAGTGGCAAGGAAGCGGCCGAAATCGGTGCGCGCCAGATCGGCTTCACCGTGCTGTCGCTGACCGTTTCGCTGGTGGCGGTGTTCCTGCCGCTGCTGCTGATGCCCGGCGTCACCGGCCGCCTGTTCCACGAGTTCGCGTGGGTGCTGAGCATCGCCGTCGTGCTGTCGATGCTGATCTCGCTGACGCTGACCCCGATGATGTGCGCCTACCTGCTCAAGCCCGACGCCTTGCCCGAAGGCGAGGACGCGCATGAGCGTGCGGCGGCGGCCGGCAAGCAGAACCTGTGGACGCGCACCGTCGGCCTGTACGAGCGCAGCCTGGACTGGGTGCTGGGCCACCAGCGCCTGACCCTGGCGGTGGCCGGCGGCGCGCTGGTACTGACCGTGCTGCTGTACGTGCTGATTCCCAAGGGCCTGCTGCCCGAACAGGACACCGGCCTGATCACCGGCGTGGTCCAGGCTGACCAGAACATCGCCTTCCCGCAGATGGAGCAGCGCACCAAGCAGGTGGCCGAAGCGCTGCGCCAGGACCCGGACGTGACCGGCGTGTCAGCCTTCATCGGCGCGGGCAGCATGAACCCCACGCTCAACCAGGGCCAGCTGTCGATCGTGCTGAAGGAACGCGGCGAGCGCGACGGCCTGGACAAGATCCTGCCGCGCCTGCAGAAGGCCGTCGCCGGTATTCCGGGCGTGGCCCTGTACCTGAAGCCGGTCCAGGACGTGACGCTGGATACCCGCGTGGCCGCCACCGAGTACCAGTACTCGCTGTCGGACGTCGATCCGGCGACCGTGGCCACCCAGGCCACGCGCCTGACCGAAGCACTGCGCAAGCGCCCGGAACTGGCCGACGTCGACAACAACCTGTCCAACCAGGGCCGCGCGCTTGAACTGAACATCGACCGCGACAAGGCCAGCGTGCTGGGCGTGCCGATGCAGACCATCGACGACACCCTCTACGATGCGTTCGGCCAGCGCCAGATCTCGACCATCTTCACCGAACTCAACCAGTATCGGGTTGTGCTGGAAGTGGCGCCGGAGTTCCGCACCAGCACCGCGCTGATGGAACAGCTGGCCGTTGCCTCCAATGGTGCCGGTGCACTGACCGGCACCAATGCCACCAGTTTCGGCCAGGTCACCTCGTCGAACTCATCGACGGCTACCGGCATCGGCGCGCAGAACACCGGCATCACCGTCGGCGCGGGCAGCATCATTCCGCTGTCGGCACTGGCCGAAGGCAAGGTCAGCAGTGCACCGCTGGTGGTCAGCCACCAGCAGCAGCTGCCGGCAGTGACGGTCTCGTTCAACGTGGCGCCGGGCTATTCGCTGTCCGAAGCCGTGCGTGCAATCCAGGAGACCAAGGACAGCCTGGACATGCCCACCCACCTGCATGCCGAATTCATCGGCAAGGCCGCCGAATTCACCGGCAGCCAGACCGATGTGGTGTGGCTGCTGCTGGCCTCGCTGGTGGTGATCTACATCGTGCTGGGCGTGCTGTACGAGAGCTACATCCACCCGATCACGATCATCTCCACGCTGCCGCCGGCCGGTGTCGGTGCGCTGCTGGCGCTGATGCTGTGCGGGCTGAGCCTGTCGGTGGATGGCATCGTCGGCATCGTGCTGCTGATCGGCATCGTCAAGAAGAACGGCATCATGATGGTGGACTTCGCGATCGAGGCGCGCCGCGCCGGCGCCAACGCGCATGAAGCGATCCGCCGCGCTTGCCTGCTGCGCTTCCGCCCGATCATGATGACCACCGCCGCGGCCATGCTCGGCGCGCTGCCGTTGGCACTGGGCACCGGCATCGGTTCGGAACTGCGCCGCCCGCTGGGCATCGCCATCGTCGGCGGCCTGCTGCTGTCGCAGCTGGTGACCCTGTACACCACGCCGGTGATCTACCTGTATATGGAGCGCTTCTCCGAATGGCTGGCCCGCCGCCGCGAGCAGCGCGCACTGCGTGACGGTTCGCTGCAGGAGCCGCAGGCATGATCCACGCCCCGCTGCCGCGGGGGGCCGCACGATGAACCTGTCCGGCCCCTTCATCCGCCGCCCGATCGGCACCGCGCTGCTGGCCATCGGCCTGTTCATGGTCGGCCTGATCTGCTACCTGCGGCTGGGCGTGTCGGCGCTGCCGAACATCGAGATCCCGGTGATCTTCGTGCACGCCAGCCAGTCCGGTGCCGATGCGGCAACCATGGCCTCCACGGTCACCGCGCCGCTGGAACGTCATCTCGGCCAGCTGCCGGGCATCGACCGCATGCGCTCGTCGAGCTCGGAAGGCAGCTCGCTGGTGTTCATGATCTTCCAGAGCGGCCACAACATCGATTCGGCCGCGCTGGACGTACAGACCGCGATCAATTCGGCGCAGGCCGACCTGCCCTCGGGCATGGGCTCGCCGATGTACCAGAAGGCGAACCCGAACGACGACCCGGTGATCGCCATCGCGCTGACTTCGCAGACGCAGTCGGCCGACGAGCTGTATAACGTCGCCGATTCGCTGCTGGCGCAGCGCATCCGCCAGATCAGCGGTGTTGCTTCGGTCGACATCGCCGGTGCCTCGACGCCGGCGGTGCGTGTGGACGTCAACCTGCGCCTGATGAACGCACTCGGCCTGACCGCCGACGACCTGCGCAACGCGGTGCGTGCGGCCAACGTGACCTCACCCACCGGCTTCCTCAGCGATGGCAACACCACCACCGCGATCATCGCCAACGATTCGGTGGCACGCGCCGCCGACTTCGCCGACCTGGTGGTCAAGACCCAGGGCGATGGCCGGGTGATCCGGCTGAAGGACATCGCCAACGTCTACGACGGCCAGCAGGATGCCTACCAGGCGGCGTGGTTCGACCACAAGCCGGCGGTGGTGATGTACGTGTTCACCCGCGCCGGCGCCAACATCGTGGAAACCGTGGACCGGGTGAAGGCGCAGATTCCCGCCCTGCGCGATTATCTGCAGCCGGGTACAACGATGACGCCGTACTTCGACCGTACGCCGACCATCCGCTCGTCGCTGCATGAAGTGCAGATCACCCTGCTGATCAGCCTGGCGATGGTGGTGCTGACCATGGCGCTGTTCCTGCGCCGGCTGGCACCGACGCTGATCGCGGCGGTGACCGTGCCGCTGTCGCTGGCCGGTGCCGCGCTGGTGATGTACGTGATGGGCTTTACCCTGAACAACCTGAGCCTGCTGGCGCTGGTGATCGCGATCGGCTTCGTGGTCGACGATGCGATCGTGGTGATCGAGAACATCATGCGCCACCTCGACGAAGGCATGCCGCGGATGCAGGCAGCGCTGACCGGCGCACGCGAGATCGGCTTCACCATCGTCTCGATCACCGCCTCGCTGGTGGCGGTGTTCATCCCGCTGCTGTTCGCCAGCGGCATGATGGGTGCGTTCTTCCGCGAATTCACCGTCACCCTGGTGGCGGCCATCGTGGTCTCGATGATCGTCTCGCTGACCCTGACCCCGGCGCTGTGCAGCCGCTTCCTCAGCGCCCACGACCACACGGCGCCGCCGTCGCGCTTCGGCCGTTGGCTGGATGCCGGCCACGAGCGCATGCTGCGCATCTACACCGTGTTCCTGGATTTCTCGCTGCGCCATGCGCTGCTGCTGTCGCTGACGCCGCTGCTGCTGATCGGTGCCACCGTCTTCCTGTTCGGCGCGGTGAAGAAGGGCGCGTTCCCGCCGCAGGACACCGGCCTGATCTGGGGCCGCGCCAACTCCAGCGCCACCGTCTCCTTCGAGGACATGGTCGCCCGCCAGCGCCGCATCACCGACATGCTGATGGCCGACCCGGCGGTGAAGACCGTGGGTGTGCGCCTGGGCAGCGGTCGCCAGGGCTCCAGCGCACAGTTCAACGTCGAGCTGAAATCACGCAAGGAAGGCCGCCGCGAAACCACCGCACATGCCCTGGCGCGACTGAGCGCCAAGGCCGACCGCTACCCCGACCTGCAGCTGCGCCTGCGCGCGATCCAGGACCTGCCCAGCAACGATGGCGGTGGCTCCAGCCAGGGCGCGCAGTACCGCATCTCGCTGCAGGGCAATGACCTGGCGTCACTGCAGGAATGGCTGCCCAAGCTGCAGGCGGAGCTGAAGAAGAACCCGAAGCTGCGCGACGTCGGCACCGATGTGGACAATGCCGGGCTGCGCCAGAACATCGAGATCGACCGTGCCAAGGCCGCCCGCCTGGGTGTTTCGGTCGGCGCCATCGACGGCGCCCTGTACGGTGCGTTCGGCCAGCGCCAGATCTCGACCATCTATTCGGACATCAACCAGTACAGCGTGGTGGTCAACGCCCTGCCCTCGCAGACCGCTACGCCGGCGGCGCTGGACGAGGTGCATGTGCGTGCGCGCAACGGCGACATGGTGCCGCTCACGGCGGTGGCCAAGCAGGTGCCGGGGCTGGCGCCTTCGCAGATCACCCATGAGAACCAGTACACGACGATGGACCTCAGCTACAACCTGGCGCCGAACGTGAGCATGGGCGAGGCCAAGGCGATCATCGACGCGACCGTGGCCGGCATGCGCATGCCCGGCGACATCCGCCTGGCTGATGACGCCGGCTTCGGCTTCAACTCCGACCCCAGCGACATGCTGATCCTGGTGTTTGCCGCGATCCTGACCGTGTACCTGGTGCTGGGCATGCTGTACGAGAGCCTGATCCACCCGGTCACCATCCTGTCCACGCTGCCGGCGGCGGGCGTGGGTGCGCTGCTGGCGTTGTTCGGCACCAATACCGAACTGTCGGTGATCTCGATGATCGCGCTGGTGCTGCTGATCGGCATCGTCAAGAAGAACGCGATCATGATGATCGACTTCGCGCTGGTGGCGCAGCGCGAACATGGGCTGGCACCGCGCGAAGCGGCACGCGAGGCCAGCATCGTGCGCTTCCGCCCGATCATGATGACCACGATGGTGGCGATCCTGGCTGCTGTGCCGCTGGCGATCGGCCTCGGCGAAGGGTCCGAGCTGCGGCGTCCGCTGGGTATCGCGATGATCGGCGGCCTGCTGTTCTCGCAGAGCCTGACCCTGCTCAGCACGCCGGCGCTGTACGTGATCTTCTCCTGCCTGGCCGAGCGCTGGCGCGCACGTCGCGCACGCAGGCGCGAAGCGAAGCTGCTCAAGCGCGCGCAACGGGCGTAGAAGGGCCCATCCACGCAGGGCGTGGATCTACTGGTAGCGCCGGCCGCTGGCCGGCGTTCTCCGTACAGCCAATCTGCCGGCCAGCGGCCGGCACTACCGTGGGAGCGGATGGTGGGTACGAGCCGTGGGTGCGGACCGTGGGCACGGATGGTGGGTGCGGACCGTTGGTCCGCATGCCTCCGAGTTTGACGCACGGTAACGAAAAGAGAACAATTCTCATCCAGCCATGGTCCTGCGCCCCTTCGCGGCGCCCCGCTGCCATCTCCGGCCAGCCTGCGTGATCCCAGCCACTGCCCCTTCCCCCACCCGTGGGCGGATGGCCTGTGGCCGTCCGTCGAGGACCACCATCGATGCTGCCTTCCCGTTCTCCCCGCCTGGCCATGCTGGCCATCGCCCTGTCAGCCGCCTGCGCTGCCCATGCCGAAGCGCCGGCCGTCAGCCGTAACGCCACCGATCTGGATGCGGTGAAGGTCACCGCCGAACGCACCCATACCGACGCCGGCGCACTGGGCGACCGCGCCCTGCGCGACACTCCGTTCGCGATCACCGCTGTTGGCCGCGAGCAGATCGAGCAGCGCCAGGTGGTCTCGCTGGGCGAAGCCTTCCTGCTCGACCCTTCGGTCAGCACCCAGGTCAGCGCCTATGCCAGTGGCTGGAGCTCGCCCATCCGCAACCGCGGTCTGGAGCTGAACTACGACAGCTACCGGGTCAATGGCCTGCAGGTCTCTTCCTGGGGCACCGAATGGCCGCTGGAAGTGATGGAACAGGTCGATCTGCTGAAAGGCCCGGGCGGATTCCTGTATGGCTTCGGCACCCCCGGCGGCATCGTCAACTACATCACCAAGAAGCCGACGGACACGCCCACCTTCTCCGCCCAGCTGGGCTGGCGCGAACAGGGCATCGTCAGCGGCGGCATCGACGTTGGCGGCCGCTTCGGCAACGAGCAGATGTTCGGCTACCGCTTCAACGCCTTCCAGGAAACAGGCGAGACCTTCAATGGCGGACACGTCGATCGCAAGGTGGGCGCACTGTCGCTGGACGCGCGCCTGAGCGATGCGCTCACCTGGACCTTCGACGGAGTGTTCCAGTCGCGCGACCTGCGCGAGGAATCACCGCAGTACTACTTCCGTGGCCTGACCTCGTTGCCGCGGCCGATCGCCGGAGATACCGACAACAGCGTGCCCGGCACCTACTACGACACACGCTCCAGCCTGCTGTCGACCGGCTTGAACTGGCAGATCAACAGCGACTGGAAAGCCAGCCTGAGTTACGGCGTCACCACCTCGTGGAATGACGTCAACAAGATCTTCGCCTACATCGACGATCTCAACGGCGACTACGACGTCAACGTCTACGAACTGGGTGGCAAGAGCGAGTGGAAGCTGGCCCAGGCGATGCTGCAGGGCAGCTTCCGCACCGGCCCCCTTCAGCATCAGGTGGTGGCGGGCATCAGCCACCAGACCGGACTGGGCTGGGACCGCCCCTACGAGTGGAACCTGATTGGCCGCGCCAACCTGTACCAGCGCCATGCCATCCGCCACGACGCCGTTGGTTCGCGGGTGATGACCCGCGGCGACGAGACGGTGCAGCAGGCGGTGTTCGCAAGCGATACGGTGAACCTCGGCAGCGGCTGGTCGGTGCTGGCGGGCTGGCGCTACAACGACTTCGAAACCAAGGGGCGGTACCACACCTACCCGGTCACCCCGACCTACGCCGTGATGTTCAAGCCCAGCGAGGCGGTCACCCTCTACGCCAGCTACATCGAGTCGCTCGAAGCGGGCAGCCGCGTAGGCAACAGCTACATCAACGCCGGTGACGTGCTTGATCCCACCATCAGCAAGCAGTACGAGATCGGGGCCAAGGTCGAAGCGGCGCGTTGGAATGCGAACGTGGCCGCGTTTCGGCTGGAACGTGGTGCCAACATCGATGAGCTCACGCCGGCCGGCAAGCGCCTGGTGCAGGACGGCATCACGCTGTACGAAGGCATTGAAGCCAGTGCCGACCTGCACCTCAACGATGCACTGACCGTCGGCGGCGGCGTCACCTGGCTGGATCCGACCTACGACAAGCTGTCCCCGGGCAGCGCCGCACAGGAAGGCAACCGCACCGCCGGTGCTGCGCGCTGGAGCGGGGTACTGCACGCCACCTACCAGCTGCCGTGGGTAGACGGCTTGGAAACCTACGCCGCCGTGCGCTACTACGGCGATGTCTGGTATGACGCCGACAACACCCTGAAGCTGCCTGACTACACGCTGGTGAATGCAGGCATCGGCTATCGCCTGCTGGCGTCCGGCCATCCGGTGACCCTGCGTGCCAGCGTCGAGAACCTGGCCAACCGGAAGTACTGGTCCAACGCCGGCGCCGGCCTGCCGCGCACGTTCGCGGTGAGCGTGCGGTTCGACATGTAATGCCCGGCAAACCGGTAGTGCCGGCCTTCGGCCGGCTCCTTGCACCTCCGTCCGGGCGCATGAGAGCCGGCCAGCGGCCGGCACTACCGGGTATTCCCTCGCGGGCTGTCCCCTTCACCCCGCACCCGCAATAATGGTGGGAGACCCTTCCACCGAGCCTGCATGCCCGCCCGCGAATCCCGCCTCAGCCGCCTGTGGGCCCACGAAAAGGCCAGTTATGGCCTTCGGGTGTTCATCGCCCTGACCGCAGCGCTTGCCGTGTGCTGGCAGCTGGACGCGCTCACTGCCCTGCCCGGCGTGTTCCTCGGCATCATCGCCAGCGCCATCGCCGAGACCGATGACAACTGGTGGGGCCGTACCAAGGCGGTACTGCTGTCGCTGCTGTGCTTCTGCCTCGCCGCCGCCTCGGTGATCTGGCTGTTCCCCTGGCCGTGGATCTTCATCGGCGCGCTGGCGCTGTCCACCTTCGGGTTGACCCTGCTGGGTGCGCTCGGCGAGCGCTACGCGTCCATCGCCCAGGCCACGGTAACGCTTGCGATCTACACCATGATCGGGCTGGAGCAGCATGGCGCCAGCGACCTGCACAGCGCGCTGGACGCGGTCAGCCACCTGCTGGCCGGTGCGGTCTGGTACGGCCTGCTGTCGATCCTGTGGACCGCACTGTTCGCCAACCGTCCGGTACGCGAACGCGTGGCGCGACTGTACGTTGAACTGGGCCGCTACCTGCAGTTGAAGGCAACACTGTTCGAGCCAGTGCGCGAGGCCGACCTGCAGCGTCGCCAGCTCGACCTGGCCGAACAGAACCGGCGCGTGGTTGGTGCATTGAATGAAGCCAAGACCGCGATCCTGGCCCGCTTCGGCCGTTCCGGGCGGCCCGGCGTGAACTCCGGCCTGTACCTGCGCCTCTACTACATGGCACAGGATTTCCACGAGCGCGCCAGCTCCTCGCACTACCCGTACGGTGCGCTGGTCGATGCCTTCTTCCACAGCGATGTGCTGTACCGCTGCCAGCGCCTGCTCGACCTGCAGGGGCAGGCCTGCGCACGGCTGGGCGAGGCGATCCGCCTGCGCCGTCCGTTCGTGTATGGCGAAAGCAACCAGCAGGCCGGGCGCGACCTGGCCGATGCGCTGGCCTATCTGCGCGACCAGCAGCGGCCGCAGTGGCAGCGACTGCTTGGCTCGCTGGATCTGCTGGTGCACAACCTGCGCAGCATCGAGCGCCGCCTGCTGGATGCGGAGCGCTCCGAGGCCAGCCTGGACAACGTCGATACCCGCCTGCGCGACAGCAACCCGCACACCCTGCGCGAGATGGGCGTGCGCGTGCGCCAGCAGCTCACGCCCGGCTCGGTCCTGTTCCGCCACGGCCTGCGCATGGCATTGGCCCTGATCGCCGGCTTCGCGGCAATCCGCTTGTTCAATGCACAGAACGGCTCGTGGGTGCTGCTGACCATCGTGTTCGTGTGCCGCCCCAACTTCGGCGCGACCCGCCAGCGCCTTGCACAACGCATCGTCGGCACCGTGGCCGGCCTGGTGCTGACCTGGGCACTGCTGCAGCTGTTCCCGCAACTGCACGTGCAGCTGCTGATCGCGCTGCTGTCGGCGCTGCTGTTCTTCTTCACCCGCACCGACCGCTACCTGGTGGCGTCGGCGGCGATCACGGTGATGGCCCTGACCTGCTTCAACCTGATCGGCGACGGCTTCGTGCTGATCGTGCCGCGCATGGTCGATACGCTGCTGGGTTGTGCAATCGCGGCGGCGGCCGCGTTCCTGATCCTGCCCGACTGGCAGGGCCGGCAGCTGCACCTTGTGCTGGCGCGCGTGCTGGACACCGCCGCGCGCTACCTGGATTCGGTACTGGGCCAGTACCGCAGCGGCATGCGTGACGATCTGGCCTACCGCATCGCCCGCCGCGACATGCACAACGCCGACGCCGCGCTATCCACCGCGTTGTCGAACATGCTGCGTGAGCCCGGCCATGTGCGCCGCAATCTGGATGCCGGCTTCCACTTCCTGGCGCTGTCCAACACACTGCTCGGGCACCTGTCGGCCCTGGGTGCGCACCGCGACCAGGTGGACAGCTACGCCGGCGATCCGCTGGCGCTGGCTGCCGGTGAGCGCGTGCGCAAGGCGCTGCAGCAGCTGGCGACGGCCCTGACCGCTCGGCAACCGGTCGCGGAAGAGGACAATGATGCCGACCGCGCGGTGGCCGCCGAACTGGAACAGATCGACGAGGCGATGCCGCCGAAGCTGCAGCTGATCCGCACGCAGATGGCGCTGGTGCTGCGGATGCTGCCGAAGGTGCGGGCGGCGGCGAATAAAGCGGTGCGCAGCCTGACCTGATCCCTCATCGCTGGTCGGACATTCCATCCACGCATGGCGTGGATCTACTGCATCGCGTGCAACCGTGCGTTGCGTTTGGCGATGCACCCCGATCACGTTCCCGCGCGGATACTGGGTGATCCCCTGCCCCGGATTCCTCCATGAAGATCGAACTCACCGGCCATACCGCGCTGGTCACCGCCTCCACCGCCGGCATCGGCCTGGCGATTGCCCAGGGCCTGGCCAACGCGGGCGCGCGGATCATTCTCAACGGCCGCAGCACCGACAGCGTCGAACGCGCCCGCCAGCGCCTGCTCGCCGCCGTTCCGGGTGCCGACGTGCTCGGCGTGGCCGCCGACCTCTCCGATGCGGCCGGCGTCGACACGCTGCTGGCAGGCCTGCCCAAGGTCGACATCCTGGTCAACAACGCCGGCATTTTCGGCCCTGAGGACTTCTTCGAGACCGAAGACGCGACCTGGGAACGCTACTGGCAGACCAACGTGATGTCCGGCGTGCGCCTGTCGCGGGCACTGTTGCCGGCCATGGTCGATGCCGGCTGGGGTCGCGTACTGTTCATCTCATCCGAATCGGCACGCAACATTCCGGCCGACATGATCCACTACGGTGTCAGCAAGACCGCGCAGCTGTCGCTGTCGCGCGGCCTGGCCAAGCGCGTGGCCGGCAGCGGCGTCACCGTCAACGCGGTGCTGCCCGGCCCGACCCTGTCCGACGGTTTCGCGGCGATGTTCGAAGATGAACGCCAGCGCAGCGGCAAGCCACTGGAGCAGATCGGCCGCGAGTTCGTGATGGCACACCGGCCGTCTTCGGTGATCCAGCGCACCGCCACGGTCGAGGAAGTGGCCAACATGGTGGTGTACCTGGCCTCGCCGCAGGCCTCGGCGACCTCGGGTGCGGCGCTGCGCGTGGATGGCGGCGTGGTCGACGATATCGTCTGAGACCTATCAAGGTGTGCGGACCAACGGTCCGCACCCACAGTTGTGGGGCTTCAGCAGATCCACGCCATGCGTGGATGCATCCCGGCATGGTCCCGGCGGATAGGCAGGAATGCTAGGCTGCGCCGGTCAAGGAGGCTCCATGTCCGGTCACAACCAGTTCGCCCTGCTGCGCCAGCGCCGTTTCCTGCCGTTCTTCGTCGTCCAGGCGCTCGGAGCGTTCAACGACAACGTGTACCGGCAGGCGATCATCGGCCTGTTGTTCTATCTGGGCGTTTCGGAGGAGCAGCGTTCGCTTTACACCACGCTGGCGCCAGCCATCTTCATCCTGCCGTACTTCCTGTTCTCGGCGCTGGCCGGGCAGATCGCCGACAAACTGGAGAAATCGCGGCTGATCGTGATCACCACCACCATGGAGATCGTGATCATGTCGATGGCGGCTGTCGGTTTCATCACCGAGAACCTGCCGTTCCTGCTGGTCGCGCTGTTCTGTACCGGCATGCAGTCGACCCTGTTCGGCCCGGTAAAGTACTCGGTACTGCCCTCGGTGCTGAAACCCGAGGAACTGACCGGCGGCAACGGCCTGGTCGAGATGGGTACTTCGATCTCGATCCTGTCCGGCATGATCATCGGCGGCTCTGTATTCCTGCTTGCGGGCAGCTACGGTCCGATCGTGGCAGCCACAGCGGTGATCGCTCTGGCCATCTGCGGCAACATCGCGGCGCGCCTGATTCCCAAGGTCGACGCCGGCGATCCGAACCTGAAGATCAACTGGAACCCCTTGCCGGAGTCGCGGGTCGTGCTGCGCATGGCACGGCAGCAGAAGGCGGTGCGCAACGCCATCCTCGGGGTATCCTGGTTCTGGTTCGTCGGTACCGTGCTGACATCGCAGCTGCCCAATTACGCGTTGGCCAACCTCGGCGGCGAACCCAAGCTGTATCTGTTCGCCCTGGCCCTGTTCTCGGTCGGCACCGGCGTTGGCTCGCTGCTGTGCGAGAAGCTGTCGGCGCGCACGGTGGAAATCGGCCTGGTGCCGCTGGGCGCGTTCGGCATGACCGCGTTCCTGCTCGACCTGTATTTCGCCCGCAGTGGCGAAGCGACCGTGCACGGACTGACCATCGGGACGTTCCTGCAGCAGCCGGGCAGCATCCGCATCGTCATCGACCTGATCGGCATCGGCCTGTTCACCGGCATCTTCGTGGTGCCGCTGTTCGCGCTGATCCAGAGCCGCACGCCGAAGGCGCAGATGTCGCGCGTGTTTGCGGCGCTGAACATCCAGAACTCCGGCTTTATCGTCGGCGCAGCCCTGCTGTCGCTGGCCGCGCACAAGCTGCTGCACTGGACCATCCCGCAGCAGTTCCTGGCGCTGGCCATCGCCAACGCACTGGTGGCGATCTACATCTTCACCATCGTCCCCGAATTCCTGATGCGCTTCCTCAGCTGGCTGATGGTGCGCACCCTGTACCGCCTGCGTCCGCACGGCATCGAGGCCAACGTGCCGGACGAGGGTGCCGCGCTGCTGGTCTGCAACCATGTCAGCTACATGGACGCACTGATCCTGTCGGCGACGATCCCGCGCCCGGTGCGCTTCGTCATGTACTACAAGATCTTCAACATCCCGGTGATGCGCTGGATCTTCCGGACCGCCAAGGCGATCCCGATCGCCGGCGCGCGCGAAGACCCGGCGCTGATGCAGCGCGCGTTCGATGACATCGACGCTGCGCTGGCCGAAGGCGAGCTGGTCTGCATCTTCCCGGAAGGCGCGCTGACCAAGGATGGTGCGATGGCACCGTTCAAGTCCGGCGTCGAGAAGATCCTCGAACGGCGGCCGGTGCCGGTGGTGCCGATGGCGCTGCGCGGCATGTGGTCGAGCATGTGGAGCCGGCGCGACAGCCGCCTGGGCCGCATGCGCGTGCCGCGCCGTTTCCGCGCCACCGTCGAGGTGGTGGCGGCAGCGACCGTGGATGGCCACAGCACCAGCGCACCGGTGCTGGAGGCCCAGGTGCGGGCCCTGCGCGGCGATCACGCCTGACGAGATGAGCCCGCCGAGCGGGCCCAGCGGACTCCCCCACATACGTCACCGTCCAGTGGTGTACGCGACATGTCGTGACTGTAAACGCATACATGCAACGCAGGTTGCGGTAGATTACGCACCCACAGGGGGGAGGTCCGGCCGATTCATCATGGCCGGCCACCAAGGAATGGAGTCTCGCTTTGAATCAACCACCACCGCTCAGCCGTCCGGTCTACATCCCCAACCATCTGGTCTGGGCGATCCTGACGACGCTGTTCTGCTGCCTGCCGTTGGGCGTGGTGTCGATCGTGTACGCCTCCCAGGTCGATGGCCGCCGCGCGGCCGGCGACCTGCCGGGGGCCTACAGTGCGTCGCGCAAGGCGGGCTGGTGGGCGGTGGCTTCGGCCGTGGCCCTGCCGGTCCTGTTGCTGTTGTGGTTCGGGCTGTTCGGCGGCTTGGCCGTACTGGGCGCTCTTTCCGACCAATGATTCACCACCACCACCCATCAAGGAGCTTGAACCCATGAATACTGCTACTCCGCAGGTCCCGAACAACCTGGTCTGGGCGATCCTGACCACCCTGTTCTGCTGCCTGCCGGCCGGCATCGTGTCGATCGTCTACGCCGCCCAGGTCAACGGCAAGCTGGCGGCCGGCGACATCGCCGGCGCCCAGGACTCCGCCGCCAAGGCCAAGAAGTGGGCCATGTGGTCGGCCATCGCCTGGGTCGTGCTGGTCGTGCTGTACGTGCTGTTCTTCGTTGTGCTCGGCGGCATGGGCGCGATGAGCAACGGCAACTACTGATACGCCTGGACGGATCCGGCGCCTGCGCCGGATCCGTTGTTGCATGTCCGCGCTTCCCGCTCGTTCCCGACTCGCCCGCTGGGCACCGCTGCTGGTTTCCGCCGGCCTGGCCGTGGGTGCCACGGTGGTGCTGCGCAACGTCAATCCGTATGTCGCCGGCAATCCCCTGCCGAGCTGCCCGCTGTACGCGCTGACCGGCCTGTACTGCCCGGGCTGTGGCAGCACGCGCTGCCTGTATTCCCTGGTCCACTTCGACCTGCCCGGCGCGATGGCGATGAACCCGCTGCTGGTCATCAGCCTGCCGTTCCTGTTGTTGATGCTGCTGAACATCGCCGGCATCCGCCCGCGTGTGCTCGACCCGCTGATGCGGGTGCTGGCCAATCCCGTGTTCTGGCTCTGGGTGCTGCCCGGGTATGCGCTGCTGCGCAACCTGCCGTGGGCACCGTTCACTGCACTGGCACCGATCTAGGTTTCCAGCCAACGGCGCAGCCCCTCGTGGTGGGCGGCGTTTGTCGATCATGGGGTTGGCCGGGCGGGATGGGTTTGCGGGGGACGCCGTGAATCCGTCCGTGGAGGCTTGGCCGCGGCATCCATGCCGCGGACACCCCCGCAAACCCATCCCGCCCGGCCACGGACAGTTTCCGTGCGCGTCCACCACGGAAAAGAAAGAGAAGATCAAAAGCGGAAGCGGATCGCTTCGCTCTGCATCCACGCATGGCGTGGATCTACCGTGTCGACCAAGGTCGACACCTACCAACAGCCGCGGGAATCTGTCGAAGGCGGGGTGGGTCGGATGGCGGGGGTGTGAGCCGCATGGATGCGGCGACCAAGCCTCCACGGACGGATTCACGGCGTCCCCCGCCATCCGACCCACCCCGCCAACCCGCAGCAATCCAGCTGTTGCTGTTGCTGTTGCTGTTGCCTCTGCAGGTGCAGGGCTGCAAGCCCTGCAAAGCAACTACGTCACCCAGCCTGCAATCACCAGCAGGGCCAGGATCGCCAGCCACAGCAGCAGCATCCGCCACACCAGGCTCATCGCATCCCGCAGGTCCGGCAACCGCTGCCACACCGGCAACAGCCCCGCCTCGGTGTAATCGTGCGCATCCTCGCGCAGCTCGGCATTGACGCTGGCCCGCGCCACCGCGCCCAGGAAGCCGATGTTGCCGGCCAGGCGCTCGCCGTGGGCCTGGCGCCAGGCCTTCCACGCCGTATCGAAGTTGCCCACCAGCGCCATCGAAAATGCCATCAGCTGCGCCACCGGCCACTCGATCCAGCCCAGCAGGCGCTGCGCCAGCGCCAGCGGCTCCACCGGCACGCGGGCACGCATCGGGCTTTCCGCCATCAGCGCCAGCAGCCGGTAACCGAGAGCACCGGCCGGGCCCAGCAGCAGGAACCAGAACAGCACCGCGAACCAGCGCCGCAAGGCGTTGAGCACGGTTGCCTCGACCAGTGACGGAATGTCCTCGCGCAGGCTGCCACCGGCCGCCTGCAGGTTACGCACCGCGGCCTGGCGCGTCGCCGCGTCATCGGCATCGATGATCGCTTCGATATCGCGGTCCAGATCGCGCGGGCCCCAGCACCACGCCAGCACCGCCACGCCCAGCAGCAGCGACGGCAGGCCGAACAGCACCCCACGCAGCAACCACGCCAGCAGCGCCATCAGCAGCAGCGGCGGCAGCAGTGCCAGGGCAACGCCGGCCGGCCCCTGCCAGGCCTTGCCACCGCGCGCGTCCAGCCAGCCCAGCCAACGCCGGAAGCCGTCGAAACGGCGCAGCGAGGCGGCAGCGGCCGGGGCAACATGGCCCAGGGCCAGTGCCACCAGCACGGCGGCCAGAGTGGTGAACATGGCAGGTCTCCCTACGAAACAGAACGCTCGGCGTCGCTACCTTACCTGTCGCAGCGGTGCCCTCAGCGGTGAACCGGACTGTAACCCGGGCCGTGTTCAGGTGGCGGCAATACAGGCGCCACCGTCAGCCCCGCTCAGCCCTTCTGCTGCCGGTACCAGTGTTCGATCAGGCCGCGCGAAATCGAGATCGGCGGCGACAGGCGGATGCCCTGGCCATCGTCCTCCACATCGCGTGCCAGTGCAGCACCGACCTCGTCGGCACTGAACCAGCGCGCATCTTCCAGCTCGCCATCCACGGTCGGCAGGTCATCTTCCGCCTGTGCACGGAAACCGATCATCAGCGCGCCCGGGAACGGCCACGGCTGCGAACCGAGGTACTGGCAGGCGGTCACCCGTACCTTGCTCTCCTCGTGCACTTCACGCACCACGGTCTGCTCGAAGGTCTCGCCGGGTTCGACGAAGCCGGCCAGCACCGAGTAACGCCGCGGTGCCCAGTTCGACTGCCGGCCCAGCAGCAGCCGGCCCTGGTTTTCCACGGCGACGATCACGGCGGGATCGACACGCGGGTAGTGCTCGGTGGCGCACTGCCCGCAGCGGCCGACGAAGCCACCACGGGCAAACGCCACGGCGCCGCCGCACACGCCGCAGAAGCGGGTGCGCGAGTGCCAGTAGGACATGCCGCGGGCATAACTGAAGGCGGTCGCATCGGCCATCGGCCACAGCAGTGCGGCCTGGCGCAGGTCGAGGCGGCGCGGGGCCGTGACGGTAACGTTGGCGGCTTCGACCGAGAACCAGGCCTGCTCGCCACGCAGGCCAAGGAAGATCGCGGCACCGGGGCCGCCGCCGATGTCGGCGCCGGTCAGCGCCAGCGGCTGGTCGTCATCGCCGGTGAAGGCGCTGCCGTCCTGATCGAGCACGAGAATGCGCGCGCCCGGCCACAGGCGCGCCAGTGCATCGGCATCGTCGCGCAGGGCATCGGCGCGCTCCAGCGGTTCGCCAACGAAGGCGAAACCGGAAAGCGGCGAAGGAGTATTGGGCATCCGGCAAGCGTGCCGCCAATCGATGCAGGTGGCAAGTTCGGCGCTGTGCGCAATCTGCCGGTGTGGGCGTGCAGGCACAGCATCCACGCATGGCGTGGATCTACTGAGGTGCCAACCTTGGTTGGCACCTTCCGGCCACAGGCCTCTTACATGCTGAAGCTGCTGCCGCAGCCGCAGGTGGTCTTGGCGTTCGGGTTGCGGATCACGAACTGGGCACCGGTCAGGCTCTCGGTGTAGTCCACCTCGGCGCCCATCAGGTACTGCAGGCTCAGCGGGTCGACCAGCAGGGTCACCCCGCTGGTCTGTACCGCCAGGTCATCCTCGGCACGGTTCTCGTCGAACTCGAACCCGTACTGGAAGCCCGAACAGCCACCGCCTTCGATGTACACGCGCAGTGCCAGGTCGGGGTTGCCCTCTTCCTGGATCAGGGATTTGACCTTGGCGGCCGCCGACTCGGTGAAGTTCAGCGGGCGCTCCAGCGACTGGTAATCGGGCGCGGCGACCGGGGTGGCGCCGGGCAGGGAGACTAGCGTGCTCATGGTGTCAGCATGGGGGTGCCGACGATGGCTTTCAAGCCATCGCCTCGGCCAGCTTGCGGCGTGCGGCGGTGTCACCCTTGCCGCCATTGGCCTCATCACCTTCCGGGGCCGGCAGGGCCGCCATCGGGGCGCTGGCATGGATCAGGCGGCCGTTCAGCTGGGCACCCGCATTCATCTCCACCACCTGGTAATGGACATTGCCATTGACCCGCGCGCTCGGGGTCAGTTCGACCTTCTCGGTGGCATGCACGTCGCCGTCCAGTCGTCCACTGATGACCACCACCTGGGCACGGATCTCACCTTCGATCACGCCATGCTCGGCGACCGTCAGGGTCGCGCCACTGGCGCCTTCGGCGGCGATCACCTTGCCATGGATGCGGCCTTCCACATACAGGCCACCACTGAATTCCACATCACCGCGGATCACCACCTGGTTGCCGATCAGGGCATCCACCACCAGCTGGCCTTCACGGTTGGATTTGCTGCTTCCGAACATCTGCCTACTCCCCTTTGGCGGCCGGCGCACCGGCCTGTTTCCAGTCGAATACCTGGGTGGTACCCCCCGTACCACTCCCCAATGTCACCCGCACGCGTTGCGGGGTGAAGTCAGCAGGCAGCATCACGCTGCCGGTGAGCTGCTGGAAGTACCGGAACGAGTAATCCTGTCCCGGTACCTTGCTGCGCTGGTGCAGATCATCCCAGCTGATCGTGGCCAGCTTGCCGTTCTTGACGCCTTCCACGGTGAAACGCATCTGCCCTTGGCTGATGGCGCCGCGGTTGAGGTTCTGTGTCAGCACGGCGGTGTACTGCCAGGTGCCGGCCGCTTCCGGGCTGAACTCGATCGAATGGGTGTTCAGGCCCTTGCGCTGGCTGGTCGAACCCACCAGGCGCTCATAGAAGGCAACGTCGGCACGCAGGCCGGCGATTTCCTCATCGCGTTCGGCCAGCGAGGACTGCACCTCGGTGTTGGCAGCGCGGCTGATGCGGTCGGAGGCTTCCAGCGTGGCCTGCTTCTGGCGCAGTTCGGTCAGCTGCGCCTGCAACGTCTCGGCGCGCTTCTCGGCGGCCTGCAGGCGCTGGCCCTGTGCATCGCGCGGCGTGGCCATCCAGCAGCCACCCAGCACGGCCAGCACCAGGCTGAGCAGCCAGATGCCACCGATCACCAGCAGGCGGCGACGGTCGGCCGGCGGTTGCGGCGCGCCGGGCAGGCGAACCTGCACGCGCATGGGAGGACGGTTGGTCATGGGTGGATTCCGGGGCATCGCGAGGGCGACACCGGTACGGCCCCTGTGGCAAACGACGGGCTAGTGTATGACAGGACGGGTGGGTTTCCTGCGCAGTGGCGAGCCACCGTCTGTGGCGTTCAGGCATGCCATCGTCGATAGTGTGGTCCCCTGCACAGTTCCGTCGCCGGAGCATCGCCATGACCGAAGCCCACCTGTTCGTGATCGGCATCCTGCTGGCTTGGCTGGCCGGCATCCGCGTCTACCTCACCGTGTTCGGTGTCGGCCTGGCCGGCCTGCTCGGCTGGGTCGACCTGCCGCCGGCCCTGCAGGCCACGGAATCGTGGTGGGTGCTGGGCACCTCGGCAGCGCTGGCGGTGACCGAATTCTTCGCCGACAAGATTCCCGGCGTCGACTCGGCGTGGGATCTGGTGCAGACCCTGGCACGCGTACCCGCAGGTGCCTTCCTTGCCGCAGCCACGCTGTCGCCGGATGGGCAGCTGGGCACCGGCGCACTTGCTGCCGGTGCCGGTGTCGCGCTGGCCAGCCATGGCCTGAAGGCCGGCACCCGCGCCCTGCTCAATACCTCGCCCGAGCCTGCCAGCAACTGGGTGGCCTCCGCCGCCGAGGACACCGTGGTGGTCGGTGGCCTGGCCCTGGCCCTGGCACACCCGTGGATCGCGCTGATCGTGGTGCTGGCCTGCAGCCTGGCCGGCGCGCTGCTGGTGTGGCTGGTCTGGCGCACCTTGTGGAAGGGCGTGCGCTGGCTGGCACGCAGTGCGTCGCCCGACAGTCCACGCCAGCCCGGTACCGGTTGATCGCCGGGCTTGTCGCATAATGGACGCGAACACCAGGAGCACCGATGGCCGCAAACGAATCCCCCGCGGGCGCCCGCCCGGGACGCGCTGAAACCCCTCCGGCCGATCATTGGCAACGCTGGACCGCTGAACCGGCGAGCGCGGTCGCCGCAGCGCCGGCCGCGGTTCCGCCGCTGGCCGCCTCCGACGCACCCGCATCGATCGGCAGCGCACCGCCGCCGTTGCCGGCCCCGGCCGTGCTTGCCGAGGCTGGCAACAACGACCAGGCGCCGCCGCCCTCCGATTCGCCCTACCGCGTGCTGATCGTCGAGGACGACCGCGCGCAGGCCCTGTTCGCACAGAGCGTGCTGCATGGCGCCGGCATGCAGGCGATCGTGCACAGCGATGCCGACGGCGCGCTGCAGGCGATCAAGGAGCATCGCCCCGACCTGATCCTGATGGACCTGCACCTGCCCGGCCTGGATGGCATGCGCCTGACCGCGCTGATCCGCCAGCAGCCTGGCCTGCAGTTGCTGCCGATCGTGTTCCTGAGCGGCGATCCGGACCCGGAACGCCAGTTCGAGGTGCTCGACAGCGGCGCCGACGATTATCTGAGCAAGCCGATCCGCCCCCGCCACCTGATCGCCGCCGTGGCCAACCGCATCCGCCGCGCACGTGCGCAGGCAGCGACCCTGCCTGGTGCTACCGGCGCACCGGCCACCAGCAATCCGGAAACCGGCCTGCCGACACGTCACCACGTGCTGCAGCAACTCAACGCCACCCTCACCCATCGCGACCGGGGCGGCGTGTTCTTCATTGAAGTGGCCAGCGCGCTGGGCCTGCGCGAACGCTATGGCTACGCCGCCTTCGAGCGCCTGATGGTGCAGGCCGGGCAGCGCCTGGCCGAGGCCGGCCATCCGCACCTGCTGGCACGCCTGAACGACAACAGCTTCCTGCTGCTGGCCCGCAATACCGATGAAGACAGCCTGGAAAGCATCGCCGCGACCCTGCGTGAGCAGCTCTCGGCGCGCGCCTTCGTGATCCGCGATGATGAATCGGTGCATCTGCGCGGCGTGGTGGGTTACGCGCCGCTGTCGCCGGGCTTCGACGATGCCAACGCTGCACTGGAAGCGGTCGAGCGCACCACCCTGCAGGCACGCCTGCTCAGCGCCGGCGTGGCGGGCCACGTGCATCGCCAGGCCGTCACCGAACAGGAACACCTGGCACTGCTGGAAGGCCAGCTGGAGCTGGCCTATCAGCCGATCGTCGCCGTCGCCGGTGGCAACACCGCGCAGTACCAGCTGCTGCTGCGCCTGCGCCAGGCCGACGGCACGGTGCTGGCGGCCGGCCAGGTGATTCCCGCCGCCGAAGCGGCAGGCCGCATCGCCGACCTCGACCAGCAGGTGATGGACCATGCGCTGGGCCTGCTGGACCTGTACAGGCACGCAACGCAACCGCTGAACCTGTTCGTTTCGCAGTCGCTGCGCACCCTGCAGCGCGATGCCTTTGGCGACTGGCTGCTGGAATCACTGCAGCAGCGTGACCTGCCCGGCAGTGCGCTGGTGATCGACGTGCGCCTGCCCGACGCGCTGATCCACACCGTGCCGCTGCAGCAGTTCTGCCAACGCATGGCCGGCGCCGGCGTGCGCTTCTGCCTGAGCCAGTTCGAACCCAGTGGCGAAGCCGATGCACTGCTGACCCAGCTGCCGCTGTCGTTCGTGCGCATGGCCGCGCGTTTCTCCAGCAGCCATTCCAACCCGGCCACGCGCGAGGAACTGCGCAAGGCGATCGAACAGGCGCATGCCGCCGGGCTGCAGATCATCGGCCAGCAGATCGAGGACCCGCAGGCCGCGGCAGCGATGTGGGTCGGCGGCGTCGATTACATCCAGGGCAACATGGTGCAGTCGGCCGGCAGTGACCTGAACTTCGACTTCCACAACGCGGTGCTCTGAGGTGCCGCTGTGGGGCGTGCTGCTGGTTGCCCTTGCTGCGGCCGTCGCACTGCTGCTGTTGGGCATGCGCCTGCGCGCGCGCAGCCGGGCACTGGCCCAGCTGCAGCGCGAGCACAGCGCGCTGGCCGCCGAGCGCGACCAGCTGCGCCATACCACCGAACGCCAGGGCCAGCTGGAACAGCAGCTGCTGCAGGCCAAGCAGGCCGCCGAAGCGGCCGTGCTGGCCAAGGGCGAGTTCCTGGCCACGATGAGCCACGAGATCCGCACGCCGCTCAACGGCATCCTGCCGATGCTGGAGCTGATCGCGCGCGGGCCGCTGGGTGAGGACCAGCGGCAGATGCTGGCCACCGCTTCGGCCAGTTCACAGCAGCTGCTGCGCATCGTCGACGACATCCTCGACTACTCCCGGCTGGAAGCGCAGGCGCTGGAACTGGAGATCACCAGCTTCAACCTGCGCGAACTGCTCGATGGCGTGGTGCAGCTGATGCAGCGCGCCGCCGATGCCAAGGGCCTGTCCCTGGCCCTGCAGCTTGACCCATCGGTGCGCCTGCCGGTGCGCGGCGACCCGGTACGCCTGCGCCAGGTGCTGAGCAACCTGCTGGCCAATGCCATCAAGTTCACCGCCCGCGGCCAGGTGCAGCTGCGCGTGCAGCGCCTGGGCGAAGGTGCGGCCCAGCACCAGCTGCGCTTCGAGATCATCGACACCGGCATCGGCATCGATGAGGCACTGCAGGCACGCCTGTTCCAGTCCTTCAGCCAGGCCGATGCCTCGACCACGCGCATCTACGGTGGCACCGGCCTGGGCCTGGCCATCTGCAAGCGCATCATCGACCTGATGCACGGGCAGATCGGCGTGCAGTCCACGCCCGGCCAGGGCGCAACGTTCTGGTTCGAGATCCCGCTGCTGAAAGTACCCGGCGACCTGCCTGCGATGGCGCGCGCCCCCGCAGCGCTACTGTTGTTCAGCGCCGATGCAACGCTGCAGGCACGCATCGAGCGCATCGCCGCCCACCATGGGCTGCAGGTGCAGGTGCTGGCACAGCTGGATGCCGTGGTCGAGCGCCTGCGCGCTCCCGCGCGGCCCGGACAACCAGCACCGGCATGGCTGATTGTCGATTCCCGCACCCGCCGCAACGGCGAGGTCACGCTGCAGCAGGCGCTGGCCGAGCGCGGCGACGATGATGCACTGCAGGTACTGTGGCTGCAGGAAGACACGCCTGCACAACGCCCGCGCCAACGCCAGCTGCTCCCGCATTTCGATGATGCAGCCCTGCATGCACTGCTGGCGGCGCCTGCCACGCCTGCCCGCCCTGCCGCTCTGCTGGCCAATGCCGAAGAAGGCTTGCCCGCACCGACGCTGCCGCCACTGCACCTGCGCGTGCTGCTGGTGGAAGACAACACGGTCAACCGGATGGTGGCCGAGCATCTGCTGCGCGTGTTCCAGTGCGAGGTGCGCAACGCCGCCGACGGCGAGCAGGCACTGGCCGCCCTTCGCGAGGGCGGCGTGGACGTGGTGCTGATGGATTGCCAGATGCCGGTGCTGGACGGCTACGCCGCCACGCGCCGCTGGCGTGCGGAAGAAACGGAAACCGGGCGCTCGCGGTTGCCGATCATCGCGATGACGGCCAACGCCATGGCCGGTGACCGCGAACGCTGCCTGCAGGCCGGCATGGACGATTACCTGTCCAAGCCGATCGCGCGCGCCACCTTGCATGCGCTGTTGAAGCGCTGGGGGCAGCGATCACGCGATGTCGTAGCGTCGAGCTTGCTCGACGGCGATGCATCCGGGGCCAGTGGGATCCCGCCAGCCGAGCATGGCCCGGCTCTACAAGAGACGAAAAGCCAAGCGGTGACGCAACCGGTGCTGGACCGTGATGTGCTGGACGAACTGCACGCGGTGATCGGCGATACCGCCCTCCAGATCGTCTCGGTGTTCCTGGAGGATGCGCCGGCGATGGTGCAGCAGCTGCAGCAGGCCGCGCAGAGCAGCGACGAGCCGCGACTGCAGGCAATCGCCCACAGCCTTAAATCATCGAGTGCGAACGTGGGGGCGTTGTCGCTGTCGGCAATCGCGCAGCGGATCGAGCACGAAGCCCGTAGTGGCAGCCTGCAGCGCCCCGCAGTGGCGGTGGCGCTGCTGGTTGCCGAATTCGCCCGGGCGCGCGTGGCGCTGACGGGCTACCTGGCACAGCATCGGTAGCGTCGAGCTTGCTCGACCATCGCCATGCTGATCACAGTCGAGCAAGCTCGACGCTACGTCACTCTTCCAGCTTGCTGAGCAGGTACTTCGGCTCGCCGATACGCTCGATCAGGTCGAGCTGGGTTTCCAGCCAGTCGATGTGCTCTTCTTCCGAGTCGAGGATCTTCACGAACAGCTGGCGGCTGACGTAGTCACCCACCGAATCGGAGTAGGCCACGGCCTCGCGCAGGGTCACTACGCCGTCGCGCTCCAGCGACAGGTCGCACTGCAGGATCTCGGTCGGGTTCTCGCCGATGCGCAGCTTGCCCAGCGCCTGGAAATTCGGCAGGCCTTCGAGGAACAGGATGCGGTCGGCAAGCATGTCGGCATGCTTCATCTCGTCGATCGATTCCTTGTACTCGTGTTCGGCCAGCTCCTTGATGCCCCAGTTCTTCAGCATCTTGGCGTGCAGGAAGTACTGGTTGATCGCGGTCAGCTCGTTGTAGAGGACCTTGTTGAGGAATTCGATGACCTTGGTGTCGCCCTTCATGGGGGTGCTCCTGCACGCTGAAAACGCAGGCACTTTAACGCCTTGTGCGCGGCCGTGAAGGAACGCGAATCGTGCGCATTGGCCTGTGCGGCCGCACGTGAAGGATGCGAAAGCGCGGCGTCAACGCGCCGCGAAAGAGACGATCAGGCGACCTGGGCCAGACCGAGGACCGGCAGCGGCAGATCGTGGGTGGCACGCGCCTTGGCCAGCAGATCGCCGGCCATGTCCAGGCAGGAACCGCAGGTGGCACCACAACCGGTACGCATGGTCAGTTCGGCCACCGTGCTGACGCCATGGCTGGCGGCTTCGCGGATCTGGTGGTCGGTGACTCCGTTGCAGATGCAGACGTACACAGGCGTGAACCGGGCTGACAGGCCAAGAGTGGCCTGTTGGCTATTCCAATGGAAACGAGAATGGTTGTCAATCAGAGACCTGAACCATTCTCGATACGGTTCAGACGGTCACGTGGCCGGGCCATCGCCGGTGGCCTTCTTCGGCCAGTAGCCGCGGGTCCGTGGGCGCTTGCGTGGGCGGTCATGCCCGGCGGTATGGCCCGGCATCCAGGCCTCCGCAGCGCTCTTGGGCATGGCGGTCACGCCCTGCCCGGCCACCCCGCGTGCCAGCGGCGCCAGATGTCGCAACGCACGCGCATAGACGCCGCGCTTGAACATCACCACATGCTCCACCGGGTACCAGAAGTCCACCCAGCGCCAGTGGTCGAACTCGGGCGAGTCGGTGTGGTCCAGCTTCACGTGGGATTCGTCGCCGGTCAGGCGCAGCAGGAACCAGACTTGCTTCTGGCCGATGCAGACCTGCCGCTCATTGCGGCGGATGGCCCGCGCCGGCAGCTTGTAGCGCAGCCAGCCGGGCGTCGCCCCGAGCACTTCCACATGCTCGGGCAGCAGGCCGGTCTCTTCCTGCAGTTCACGATACATGGCCTCGACAGGCGTCTCGTCGGTGTTCATGCCACCCTGCGGGAACTGCCAGCCGTCCCGGCGCACGCGTCGTGCCCAGAACACCTGGCCGTCCTGCCGCATCAGCACGATGCCGACGTTCGGTCGATAGCCGTCCGGATCGATCACGATGCGGACTCCTAAGAAAATCTACTGGCCGGGACTATCCCATGCCCTCTGTCGGCCCACAAGCACGACACAAAAGTGTTGACAGGGGCGGTACACATCCGCAGAATAGCGGGCTCACCAAGGCTATGTAGCTCAGCCGGTTAGAGCACAGCACTCATAATGCTGGGGTCGGTGGTTCGAGTCCACCCATAGCCACCACACTGAAAATCAAGTTGTTTTTCAGCGTGAAAAGTGAGAAAATAGTTGCACGTTTTGCCCCGTCGCCAAGCGGTAAGGCACCTGACTCTGACTCAGGCATTCGGTGGTTCGAATCCATCCGGGGCAGCCAAACAAAAAAGAAAAAAGCCTGATCTTTCGATCAGGCTTTTTTCTTTTTTGTTTGGTCACGCATCCCACCTTATCCCCGCGCCTGTCGGCGCGTCCCCTTGAACAACAAGGGGGCTCCTCTCCAGAGAGGGGCCCGGGGTCGGATCCTTTTTCAAAGGAAAAGGCTCTGACACCCCCTATCGCCAACCACTGGCCGGCAAAACCTGGAAATGCCTCACCCCAGAACGACAAAAGCCCGGCCGAAGCCGGGCTTTTGCTTTTCCATCCAGCGGGCTCCCGAGGGAGCCCAACCAGGCGCGGTAAATCAGCGCTTGGAGAACTGGGTGGCGCGGCGGGCCTTGTGCAGACCGACCTTCTTACGCTCGACTTCACGGGCGTCACGGGTCATGAAGCCAGCCTTGCGCAGCTCGGACTTCAGGGTTTCGTCGTACTCGACCAGAGCACGGGCGATGCCCAGACGGATCGCACCGGCTTGGCCGGTGGTGCCGCCGCCAGCGGCGGTGACCAGGATGTCGAAGCTTTCGGTGTTCTTGGTCAGCTCGAGCGGCTGGCGCACGATCATGCGCGCGGTCTCACGACCGAAGAACTCGTCCAGCGGACGGCCATTGACGGTGATGTTGCCCGAACCCTTGCGCAGGAACACGCGAGCGGTGGAGGACTTGCGGCGGCCAGTGCCGTAGTTTTGAGTGATAGCCATGATTAGATATCCAGAACCTGCGGCTGCTGTGCGGCGTGCGGATGCTCAGTGCCGGCGTAGACCTTGAGCTTGCGGTACATCTGGCGACCCAGCGGGCCCTTCGGCAGCATGCCCTTCACGGCGATCTCGATCACGCGCTCCGGGTGGCGCTCCAGCGCCTGTGCCAGGGATTCGGTCTTCAGGTTGCCGATGTAACCGGTGAAACGGTGATACATCTTGTCCTGCAGCTTCTTGCCGGTGACGGCAATCTTTTCTGCATTGATGACGACCAGGTAGTCGCCGGTATCAACGTGCGGGGTGTAGACCGGCTTGTGCTTGCCACGCAGACGGCGGGCCAGCTCGGTGGCGAGACGGCCCAGGGTCTTGCCCTCGGCGTCGACGAGGTACCAGTCGCGCTGGACGGTCTCGTTCTTGGCAGTGAAAGTGCTCATGAAGAACTCTAGGTTAGGTCGGGCTCATTGCGGCGAAAGGCTCGCCGGAACTCTGCCACGCGTTGTGAAAAGGTGAAGCGTAAGAGGCGGGATTGTACGCAGGTCAGCCCCCCGTTGCAAGCCGGCCCTTGACCGGGTTGGCAGGGGGACGGGGTCGGGCGAGAATCGCGGGGTCTTCCGCCCCACCGTGTACCGCCATGACCGTGCTCCGCCAGATCACCCCGCTGGACCACCTGCTGACCGAGGCGCAGCGCGCCCTGGACACGGTGTTCGGCAACCCGCCGGCGGCCCGCCCCTATCCGGCTGCGGACACCGACGAGCCGGGCATGGACAGCACCGAACGCCGCCACGCGGCCGGCCTGATGCGGATCAACCACGTCGGCGAGGTCTGCGCACAGGGCCTTTACTTCGGCCAGGCGGCCGTGGCCCGCGACCCGGCCACGCGTGAACACCTGCTGGAAGCGGCCCAGGAAGAAACCGACCACCTGGCCTGGTGCGCCACCCGCCTGGGCGAACTGGACAGCCGTCCGAGCCTGTTCAACCCGCTCTGGTACGCCGGCAGCTACACCATCGGCACCCTGGCCGGGCTGCGCGGCGACGGCTGGAACCTGGGCTTCGTGGTCGAGACCGAGCGCCAGGTGGAAGCCCATCTGGACGAGCACCTGGTCGACCTGCCGGCCGGCGACCTGCGCAGCCGCGCGGTCATCGCCGTGATGAAGGAAGACGAGGCCCGCCATGCGGACCACGCCGAGCAGGCCGGCGCACGCCGCCTGCCGTTCCCGATCCCGGGCGCGATGGCGCTGGCTTCAAAGGTCATGAAGACCATCGCCTACCGCATTTGACCGGGGCGCCCCACCAACGGTGGGGGCCTACCCAAGGGCACGGCGGGCCCGACGGTGGGGCCCGACCGTTGGTCGGGCCGCCTTAGTTGGGCGAGACCAGCTTCAGGCCGATCACACCGGCCACGATCAGGCCCACGCAGGCCAGGCGGGCCGGCGATGCGCTGTCGTTGAACAGGTAGATGCCCAGCACCGCCACGCCCATGGCGCCGATACCGGTCCAGATCGCGTAGGCGGTACCGACCGGGATGCTCTTCATCGCCTGGCTCATCAGGTACAGGCTGATCAGCGCGGACACGACCGTGGCAGCGGTGGGAAGGGGTTTACTGAAGCCTTCGGAGTACTTCATTCCGAGGGCGAAACCGATCTCGAACAGGCCGGCCAGCAGCAGGTAGATCCAGGGCATGGGTGGGGGCTCCTTACCTTTTTTGAGAAAAACGAAACGGCCCGGTGTTTTCACACCGGGCCGTGGGTCGGTACATCACCGTGGAACTGTAACGCGTGCGGGGCACTGGTTCCACGGGGCGGGTCGTCCCGCCTGGGCGGCGATGCCTGCGGGCATCGCACATGGGGCTTACTCGGACAGGTTCCGGCCGTGGAACAGCTCTTCGATCTCGCGCTTGAGCAGCGCTTCGATCTTCATGCGTTCCTTGAACGACAGGTTCTTGGCCTTTTCCTCGAACAGGTACTGGTCCAGGTCGAAGTCCTTCAGGTGCATCTTCGTGTGGAAGATGTTTTCCTGGTAGACGTTGACGTCGAACATCTCGTAACGCGACTTGATGTTCTTGGCCAGGAAGTTCTGGATCGAGTTGATCTTGTGATCGATGTAGTGCTTCTTGCCCTTCACATCGCGGGTGAAGCCACGGACGCGGTAGTCCATGATCACGATGTCCGACTCGAGGCTTTCGATCAGGTAGTTCAACGCCTTCAACGGCGAAATGACGCCGCAGGTGGCCACGTCGATGTCGGCGCGGAAGGTGGCGATACCTTCCTGCGGGTGCGTTTCCGGATAGGTGTGCACGGTGATGTGCGACTTGTCCATGTGCGCGACCACGGCATCGGAGATCAGCTCCTTGCCGGCCTGCTTCTTGTCGATCACCGGTTCTTCGGAGATCAGGATGGTCACCGAGGCACCCTGCGGATCGTAGTCCTGGCGGGCCACGTTCAGGATGTTGGCGCCGATGATCTCGGCGACATCGGTCAAGATTTGAGTCAGCCTGTCGGCGTTGTACTCTTCATCGATGTATTCAATGTAACGCTGACGCTCCTCTTCGGTGCGCGCGTAACACACGTCATAGATGTTGAAGCTCAGCGCCTTGGTGAGGTTGTTGAAACCCTGCAGCCTCAGGCGAGGCAACGGCTTGACCACGGCGGTCGATTCCTGTGTAAGAAGGGAAAGGGGGAATTATGGGGCAAACTGTCCCCGGGGGGAACGTGAAGAGCGCTCACATCTGGCACACTGTTTGCCCTTAACAATTGCGCTGGTTAAGCTCCGCTATCGACCCCGTGAATCCGTTCATGCGCAGAGGGAGCGCTCCTATCGTGTCAACCGTGCGCCTAGCTAGCAGTCCACTGGCCCTGGATATCGCCACAATCGATCGTTTCCTGGCGCACAGCCACAGGCGGCGATACCCCACCCGTACCGACGTCTTCCGACCCGGTGACCCGGCGGGAACCCTGTATTACGTCATCAGCGGCTCGGTTTCGATCATGGCCGAGGAAGATGACGATCGCGAGCTGGTGCTGGGCTACTTCGGTGCCGGCGAGTTCGTCGGCGAGATGGGCCTGTTCGTTGAATCGGACCGCCGCGAGGTGATCCTGAGGACCCGTACCGCCTGCGAGCTGGCCGAAATCAGCTACGAGCGCCTGCACCAGCTGTTCCTCGGCCCGCTGTCGGCCGATGCCCCGCGCCTGCTCTACGCGCTGGGCCAGCAGATCTCCAAGCGCCTGCTCGACACCAGCCGCAAGGCCAGCCGCCTGGCATTCCTGGACGTTACCGACCGGATCGTGCGCACCCTGCACGACCTGGCGCAGGAGCCGGAGGCGATGAGCCATCCGCAGGGCAGCCAGCTGCGCGTCTCGCGCCAGGAACTGGCCCGCCTCGTCGGCTGCTCGCGCGAAATGGCCGGCCGCGTGCTGAAGAAGCTGCAGACCGATGGCCTGTTGCACGCCCGCGGCAAGACCGTGGTGCTGTACGGCACCCGTTGATCGTTGAGCACCCGGTGGGTGCGGACCTTGGTCCGCACTCTTTCACGCGCTAGGCTCGGTGCATGGAACTGAGCAGCGCATTCTGGTGGTTCATCCTCATCGGCCTGGGCGCCCAGCTGGTGGACGGCGCGCTGGGCATGGCGTTCGGCCTGGTGTCGTCGTCGGTGATGCTGGCCATGGGCATTCCGCCCGCGCAGGCCAGTGCAGCCATCCACACCGCCGAGGTGTTCACTACTGGCGCCTCCGGCGTGTCGCATCTGGTCGCCGGCAATGTCGATAAGCGCCTGTTCCTGCGCCTGGCGCTGCCCGGCGCCGTAGGCGGCGCCGTGGGTGCCTACGGCCTGACCCAGCTGCCCGGCGAGGTGATCCGCCCGCTCATCTACCTGTACCTGCTGGTGCTGGCCATCATCATCCTGGCACGTGCCGCCGGCCGCCTGATGCCCAAGGGCGAGGTCAAGCGGGTGCCCGTGCTGGGCTTCGTCGCCGGCTTCCTGGATGCCAGCGGCGGGGGCGGCTGGGGGCCGGTGGCCACCTCCACCCTGCTGGCCCGCGGCGGCCAGGCACGCACCACCATCGGCACGGTGAACGCGGCCGAGTTTGTGGTCACCCTGACGGTTTCAGCAACGTTCCTGCTGTCGATGGGGCTGCATCACCTGCAGATCGTGGCCGGCCTGCTGATCGGCGGCATGATGGCCGCGCCGGTGGCCGCACTGCTGGTGAAGCGCCTGAAGGAGCGCTGGGTGCTGGTGGCCGTGGGCGTGCTGGTGCTGGGCATCAGCCTGTTCCAGATCGGGCATGCGCTGACCGGGTATCTGGCGCGCTGAGCGCTCGCCGGGCATGGCCCGGCGCTAGCTGCACGGGATTCGGTAGTGCCGGCCGCTGGCGGGCAACCCCGCAAGCCCTTCCGCAGATCATGAAGTTGCCGGCCAGCGGCCGGCCCTACCGGGTCGCAGCCCGGCACTCCATCATCCCATCCCCGGCGGATTCCGCGCGTTACGCCTTGTCACCGCCGCGGTCCACGCAGCCCCAGTTGAGGATGCGGGTGCCGGCCGGCAGCACGCGGCGGAAGAAGTCCACCCTGCCCGGCTTCGGGTTCACCACCACCGGCGCCTTGGCGGCCAGCAGCAACGGCAGGTCGGCGGTGCTGTCTGAGTAGGCGATATCGATGTCGCCGTAGCCGCGCTCGCGCAGCATGCGCATCTTCTCTTCGTTGTGGCAGTGGCGGGTCGGGCCGACGCCACCCAGCCGTGGGCCGACCTCGGTGCCGATCACCGGTACGTCCTGGTGGGCGACGAAGGCCAGGATCGCGCGTGCCAGCTCTGGTGGCGCGCCCGTGGCAACCACCACGCGGTCACCCTTGGCCCGGTGCGCGGCGAACACCTCCAGCGCCTGTGGCAGCAGCTTGGCGCGCATCTGCGCCTCGTTGCGCAGCACATAGGCGTCGATGACCTTGTTGAAATCGCGCGCACGGTGCAGGCCGAAGCTGCCGATCCACACATAGACCGAAATGCCGGTACGGCGGGTCGGCAGCAGCGCCACCATCGGCCCGGCGATCGGCGTGACCAGCAGCGCCGCCAGCATGCGCAGCGGGTTGCGCTTGATCAGCGAAGCGAACAGGTGAGTACCCGAATCGCCATCGTAGAGGGTGTGGTCGAAATCGAAGACCACCAGCGGCGCATCGTCGCGCGGCGTCGGATAATGCGTTTTCATGCCGCGAAGAATAGCTGACGCAGGCCCTCGCCCGGCTCTTCCACGCGCATGAAGGCTTCGCCCACCAGGAACGAGTGGATGCCGGCATCGCGCATCAGCGCCACGTCCTGCGGGCCGAGGATGCCGCTCTCGGTGACCAGCAGGCGATCGCGCGGCACCGCCTTCTGCATGTCCAGCGTGGTCTGCAGCGACACCTCGAAGGTGCGCAGGTTGCGGTTGTTGATGCCGATCATCGGTGCCGGTACCTGCAGCGCACGCTCCAGCTCGTCGATGTCGTGCACTTCCACCAGTACGTCCATGCCCAGCGACATCGCCAGTTCGGACAGCGTGGCCAACTGCGTGTCGTCCAGCGCGGCGACGATCAGCAGGATGCAGTCGGCGCCCAGCACACGCGCCTCATACACCTGGTAGGCGTCGATCACGAAGTCCTTGCGCAGCACCGGCAGTGTGCAGGCCTCACGGGCCTGCTGCAGGTAGGCATCAGCACCCTGGAAGAAGTCCACGTCGGTCAGCACCGACAGGCAGCTGGCGCCGCCGAACTCGTAGCTGACGGCGATGTCGGCCGGGCGGAAATCCGGGCGGATGACGCCCTTGGAGGGGCTGGCCTTCTTCACCTCGGCGATCACCGCCGGGTCGCCGTTGGCCACCGCCGCCTGCAAGGCTCGCACGAAGCCACGTACCGGCGGGGCACTGGCCAGGGCGGCCTGCAGCTCCTCGAGCGGGCGCTGGGCGCGGCGCTGGGCCACTTCTTCGGCCTTGCGGGCCAGGATCGTCTGCAGGATGTCGCTCATCGTCGTCGGTTCAATGCGGGGGCGGTGAGGACGGCCATTATCGGCCATCGAGGGGTTCAGGCTGAACCGCGCGCTCAGGCAACCAGCGCGCGGGTGGTCTCTACATACTGCTGCAGGCGCTGGCGGGCGCTGCCGTTGGCGATGGCGGCACGGGCACGGGCCAGGCCGTCGCCGATGTCGCTGGCCACGCCGGCCACGTACAGCGCGGCGCCGGCGTTCAGGGCCACGATGTCCAGCGCCGGACCGGGCTGGTTGTCCAGCACCGCGCGCAGCATGGCAATGGACTGCTCCGGGCCATCCACGCGCAGGTTGCGGCTGGCCGACATGGCGATGCCGAAGTCTTCCGGGTGGATCTCGTACTCGCGTACCTTGCCGTCGCGCAGCTCGCCCACCAGGGTACCGGCGCCCAGCGAGATCTCGTCCATGTTGTCGCGGCCCCAGACCACCATGGCGCGCTCGGTGCCCAGCTCGCGCAGCACGCGTGCCTGGATACCCACTAAATCCGGGTGAAACACGCCCATCAGCACCGACGGTGCGCTGGCCGGGTTGGTCAGCGGGCCAAGGATGTTGAAGATGGTACGCACACCCATCTCGCGGCGGACCGGCGCGACGACCTTCATCGACGGGTGATGGATCGGCGCGAACATGAAACCGATGCCGGTCTGTTCGATGGCCGCGGCGACCTGCGCCGGCTGCAGCTCGATGGCCGCACCCAGTGCTTCGACTGCATCGGCGCTGCCGGACTTGGACGACACGCTGCGGTTGCCATGCTTGGCCACGCGCGCACCGGCCGCGGCCGCGACGAACATCGCGCAGGTGGAGATGTTGAAGGTGTGCGAGCCATCGCCGCCGGTGCCGACGATGTCGACCAGGTGGGTGGTATCGGCCACCGGCACCGCCAGCGCGAATTCGCGCATCACCGTGGCCGCCGCGGCAATCTCGTCGATGGTTTCCTTCTTCACGCGCAGGCCGGTGAGGATGGCGGCGGTCATCATCGGCGACACGTCGCCGCGCATGATCTGCCGCATCAGGTCGACCATTTCGTCGAAGAAGATTTCGCGGTGTTCGATGGTGCGTTGCAGGGCTTCCTGGGGGGAGAAGCTCATGGGAATGCTCCTTGGATCAGGCCGCCGGACGCTGCAGGAAATTGCGCAGCAGGGCGTGGCCATGTTCGGTGAGGATGGATTCGGGATGGAACTGCACGCCTTCCACCGGGAACTGGCGGTGGCGCAGGCCCATGATCTCTTCGATCGAGCCGTCGTCGTTCTCGGTCCAGGCGGTCACTTCCAGCACATCGGGCAGGCTGTTCTTGTCCACCACCAGCGAGTGGTAGCGGGTGGCCTGGTAGCGGTCCGGCAGGCCGGCGAACACGCCCTTGCCTTCATGGCGGATGGGCGAGGTCTTGCCGTGCATGATGTTGCCGGCGCGGATGACCGTGCCGCCGTAGACCTGGCCGATGCCCTGGTGGCCCAGGCACACGCCGAGGATCGGCGTGGTCGGGCCCAGGCGCTGGATCAGCTCCAGCGACACGCCCGCTTCGTTGGGCGTGCACGGGCCGGGCGAGATGACGATGCGCTCTGGTTTCTGCGCGGCGATCTCGTCCACGCTCATCGCATCGTTGCGCACCACCTTGACCTCGGCGCCCAGCGTCTGCAGGTACTGCACGAGGTTGTAGGTGAAGCTGTCGTAGTTGTCGATCATCCACAACATGGTCAGGTTCCGTCGCTTATCAGGAAAATGGCGTATACGTTTTCGGTGTAGGTGATGGGGCCGGCTTCGATGGATTCGCGCAGGCGTGAGCCAGTGGTCTCGATCATGTCCATCTGCGCCGCAGGTGACGGCGGCGATGGCGGTGTCACCATGTCGTCGCTTCTGGGCCAATTGCCCGCCTGCACGCCATAGGCGAAGTTCGGTGCCACATCGGAAATGCTGTACAGCCCGCGCAACTTCGTGCCGTAGGCGGTGGCAAGGCCCTGAGCGGATTGGCGCGTCGACGCGGCGGCCTCACTCTTGAGTTCGCGCCGCAGCGCCACTTCGCCCGAGTAGGTCGGGGCCACGCTGCTGACCTGCAGGTTCTCGTTGGCCTTCAGTGCACCCAGCACGTCCTGCATCGCCTTCACGCTGGCGAAGCTGGCACGCAGCTGGCGCGACACGCGGGTGCCGACGAAGACCTGCCGGTTCTGCTCATAGCGGGTTGCCGGGCCGATCCGCAGGTTGTCCGCACGTACGCTGCCTTCCACCGCCTTGTACTGCTTGAACAGCGCCAGCACGCGGGCGACATTGTCCTGCACGCGGCGGCGCGCGGCGTCGGCATCCATGTCGGTCTCTTCGATGTTCAACTGCAGGCCGAACCGGTCGGGCATCACCTCGCGGCGCGCCTCGCCCTTCACCAGCAGGTGCGGCTGGGAGGGAATGGTGTTGGCCTGCGCCCACGCAGACGGGGCCATCGTGGCCAGCAGTGACGACCACAGCAATGCGCTCAGCAGCTTCATGCGGTACTCCTTGTCTTGAACGGGAACGGCGGAACGACCACGGCGCAGCGGCCGTGGCGAGGCAGGCTTACAGGCCCTTGGCGGCCTGGGCGACGGCGCGGAACAGCGCGCGGCCCTTGTTCATCGTCTCGTCCCATTCCTTGTCCGGGTCCGAGTCGTAGACGATGCCGGCGCCGGCCTGCACGTACAGGCGGCCATCCTTGATCACCGCGGTGCGGATCGCGATCGCGGTATCGGCATCGCCGTGCCAGCCGATGTAGCCGATGCTGCCGGCGTAGACATTACGCTTGATCGGTTCCAGCTCGCGGATCACTTCCAGCGCGCGGATCTTCGGCGCACCGCTGACCGTGCCGGCCGGGAAGGTGGCACGCAGCACGTCGGCATAGCTCAGGCCCGGCTGCAGCTGCCCGGTCACTTCGCTGACGATGTGCATGACGTGGCTGTAGCGCTCGATCACGAACTGCTCGCCCACTTCCACGGTGCCGGCCTTGGACACGCGACCGGCATCGTTGCGGCCGAGGTCGATCAGCATCAGGTGCTCGGCGCACTCCTTCGGATCGGCCAGCAGCTCGGCTTCCAGCGCCAAGTCCTGTTCGACAGTGGCACCGCGCGGCCGGGTGCCAGCGATCGGGCGCACCGTCACTTCGCCATCCTGCAAACGCACCAGGATTTCCGGCGAGGAACCGACCACCTGCAGGTCGCCGACATCAAGGAAATACATGTAGGGCGACGGGTTCAGTGCACGCAGCGCACGGTACACATCCACCGGGCGCGCCTTGAACGGCACGCTCAGGCGCTGGCTCAGCACCACCTGGAAGATGTCGCCGGCACGGATGTATTCCTTGCTGCGCTGGACCGCATCGACGAAGCCTTCGCGGGTGAACCCGGAGACGAAATCGGACTCGTCCAGCACGTCGCTGTTGAGCGGTGCGGGATAGCCGGCCCCCGGTGCGCGCAACTTGGCGGTCAATGCATCCAGGCGTGCCTGGGCCTGCTCGAACGCACCCTCGACACGCGGGTCGGCATGCACGATCAGGTACAGCCGGCCCTTGAGGTTGTCGAACACCGCCAGCTCGTTGGAATCCAGCAGCAGGATGTCCGGCGTGCCCAGCTCATCGCGGCCAGCCGGCGGCGCCAGGCGCGGCTCGATGTAGCCGATGCACTCGAAGCCGAACCAGCCGACCAGGCCACCGGTGAAGCCCGGCAGGCCGTCCAGCTTGGGCACCGAGTGGGCGCTGCGCAGCGCCTCGACTTCGGCGAACGGGTCGGCCACCTCGCGGGTGTCCACCACCTGGCCGTCTTCGCGCACGGTCAGCGTGTGGCCATGGAAGGCATACACGCGGCGCGCCGGCAGGCCGATGATCGAGTAACGACCAAAGCGCTCGCCGCCTTCGACGGATTCAAACAGGTAGGTATTGGCGCCGTCGGCGAGCTTCAGATAGACCGAAAGCGGCGTGTCCAGGTCGGACAGCACTTCACGGACGACGGGAATATGGGTGTGGCCTTCAGCGGCCTGCTGCAGAAACTGAGCGTGCGAGTTCAAGACGACTTTCCTTCCGGGACACAGCGTTATGGGGGCGGACGACGGCAACGGGCCACCATCGCCACCAACGGCGTGCGGAAGAAAGGGTATGCGGGGTCGTCAGGCTGGACACCCCTTGACTGTATCGCAGCCGGGGCGGGAGGGGAACCCCGTCGCGGCGTCGCGGTTCATTCGGCCATTAGCCCATCCGCCGGGCGTTCTCCTGGGCCTCCAGCCCCTGTTGCTGGGCCAGTCCGGCTGCCGTCGCCTGTTCGCGACCGGTGTTCAGGGCGTCAACCTGCGCCGTGCTCACGGCCAGCGGCTGGGCCATGCCGGCCGCCACGTCCACATGCGCATGTCGGCGGTGGGCCGCCTGCAGATCCGGGGTGTCGATCGCGAATGCCCGCGTGCGGTCGTCACTGAGCAGCACATGGGAGATGGCCTGCAACCCTTCGCGCTTGGCCTGCGCAGCCAACGCCCCGGCCAGCTGATCGCTCTGCAGGTTCGGGATGCGGCCATGTGCCACATCGAGGCCGTGCACACCGGTCTGCGCGCCCTTGAACAGATGGAAATCGATGTGCTCCGGATCGTTCAGCGCGGGTATCTTCGCGCCCCCCTCCTGCAGCTGCGCATGCGGCCGTCCAAGCAGCTTGCGCGCGGCCGCCTCCTGGCTCGCGATTGCCGCGTCGAGACTGGGGTTCATCGTCTCGCTCATGCCATGCCGGTCCACCGACTCCCCCATGGTCGCACTGCCGCGCCCGATCACCCACGACGTCTTGGCCAGGTTGACCAGGTTCTGCGGCAGTGCCGGCGTGGGCAGGTGGGTGGCAATGCCCTTGTTGGCCATCGCGCCCAGCCCGACGGTGCCGGCCAGCACGGCCGGCGCCTGCGAGGTCAGCCCGGTGATCTGATGGCTGCTCCAGTTCATGCCCATGTGGAAAGTCGCGCCGTACACGGCATAGCCGTTGCGCAGCCCATTGGCCACGCCATGCACGCCCTGCTGCAGCTGGCCGCCCAGATGATGGCCGCCGGCACGGATGCGGCCGGCATCCGCCGCCGCTTCACGGGTGGCTTCACGGGCCTTGGTTTCGTGTTGATTGCGCGCCGCATCACCGTGCTCACGCATCTGTCTGGCCATGTCGTCGGCACCGAGCGCACCCAGCACGCTGGCCCCGATGTTCCAGCCGTAACTGCCCTTGGCCTGCACGCGGTGGCTGACCGATTCGACCAGACCCTGCAGCTCGCGACCCTTGGCAATGACCGTCGCACCGCCTTCGATGCCCACCCGCATGCTCTTGCCACCGTAGTCGACCACGGTGCCGATCGCATTTCCCTGCAGGGTCGACGCACGCTCGACGGCCACGCCGGACAAGCTCATGCCCCGGCCCGCCAGCGCGCCGACCTGCTCGACATGTTCACCGGCAACCCGTCCGGCACGCATGCCGCGCGCACCTGCGATCAGCACCTCGGCCAGCGGGCCACCGTATTCGGCAAGCTGGCTTGGCGCTTCTCGATGGCGGCGATCCACCACCTTTCCGTTCACTTCGGTCTTGGCGTCCAGCAACAGTTCCATCCTGCCCGCGGCCACCGGAACATTGCGCAATGCCTCTGCCCCGGATTTCGACGCCAGCTGGTCAACCAGCTGGGCCGTGGCCGTCTGCGCACCCGCCGGCATCATCTCCTGCAGCTTGCGGGTAACCATCTGCTGCACGCCGGGCTGACGCAGCAGCTGGCTGGTCTCGCTGGCCAACAGGCCAAAGCCCTGCCGGTGATGCTCGTTGAGCCGCTTCAATCCATTCTGCACATCGTTGAGCACTTCACCCGACGTCTGGTAGGTGTGCACCGTGTCGCGCGTGTTGAACACCGGCAATCCGTGGGATTTCGCGTAGCGATCGGCGGTGGCCGGATGCAGCCCGGCCGAATTGAAGGTGGTCGCACGTACACCGGTAACCGCCGAAGCGGCAGAGGCCATGCCGCCGCCAAGCGAATGACCGGCGAGTTCAAACTGGGTACCAGAGGTCTTCAAGCGACTCGCCAGTGCCATGGCCCGATCGTAGTAATCACTCTGCATGCCTACGCCCTGGCGTCCATTGTTGAGGAAATCCTCGCCTCCGGATTCACGCCGCCCGCCTTTCGCCCGGGGATCGATGATTTCGCCCGTTGATCCCTTGAACACCAGCACCGGCTTGGCGTCATCACCGAACACCCTTTTGTCCGGAATGTAGATCTCTGCGCGGAAGCCCGAATCGTTCGGCCGCATCAGCTTCTTCAGGTCGGCCGCTCCCAGGCTGATGCCCGCCGCTTTGAGCGTGTCCGGGTCGGTCACGGCACTGGCTCGCGTCCACCCGACCGGCGGCTCACCTTTGCCCTTTGCCGAGGCATACACATCATCAGCAAGCGAACCCAGCTCGCGGGCGTGATAGGTCTCGCGCAAGCGCGCCGCCTCGGTGGCATGTCCACCTCCCTGCAGTTGCTCGACCAGGTGCTTCTGCGCCTGGACGCTCTTGGCGCGGGCCTGCAACAGGCGTTCCTGCTGCTCGGGATCGTGACCGCTCATGGCAGACTCCATTGCTCATCAGTGAAGACACGGTCATCCAGGACCTGCTGGAATGACCACGGCCAACGCTATCATCCCCCGAACGCGTCCATGTCAAGGGATCACATGCACCGTCACCCTCACAGTTCCTTTACGCCATTTTCCTGCCTGGCGCTGATGCTGCTGATGCTGCTGAGCGCCTGCGCGCGCACGTCTTCACATGGCGCGGAGCGCTATTTCGAGGGCAAGGCACTTGAACTGGCCATCGCCGCCGAACAGGGTGATGCAGCGACGATCACGCGCCTGATCAAGACCGAAGGCGTGAACCCCGACAAGGAGTTCTCGAAGCAGGATGGCATTCCGCTCATCGCGTGGCCGTTGCGCGCACAGAACCTGGAAGGCCTGCGCGCGATGCTCGACAACGGCGCCGACCCGAATGCACGGCGTATTGAAACGCTGGACGGCGAGACGTTCCGCCACAACAACGCCATGGTCTATGCCGCGAAGATGGACGATCCGCGCTACCTGGCCCTGCTGCTGGATCATGGCGGCGACCCGGACACGCGCACCTCCAACACCGAAACGCTGCTGTTCCAGGCTTTCATTTCCGGCAACCTGTGGAAGAACATCCAGCTGCTGGTGGAGCGAGGCGCGCACGTCAACGAATCCAACATCGGCCAGGCCGATACCGTTCTCAGCTGGTACACCGGCCGTGGCGGCTTCGAGCAGGCCTACTGGCTGCTTGAGCATGGCGCGGACCCCACGATTGCATCGCCGTCATCGGCGCAACCGGGCGCGCCCGATCGGATGGCCATGGTCGAAGCCATCTACTGGGAAATCACCACACCGGACCTGCTGCCCTGGCAGAAGAAGTGCCAGCAGTGGCTGATCGATCACGGCATTGCCCGGCCGCCGCTGCCGCAGTACATCCGCGAGAAGCGTGAAGCATTCGGGTTCCCGGCGAAGGAGCAGGACATCCCCCCGTTGTAGGACTTCCGGTCCGGCTCAGCGCGGCTCGGACAACAGGGCACAGCCCACGGGCAGGTGCATCCGCACCCTGCCCGGCACGCACGCGATGCGGAACTGGCGCGCCTGTACCGGTTCGCCGTCCAGGTTGAGCGTCAACGGACGCTCGGATTCCACCTGCAGCCACGGCAGGCGCGCGCGCGTCGCCAGTTGTTCCAGCGCGGCCTGGGTGCCGGACTTCAGCATCTGGCCAAGCGTGGCGGTGACTTCACCTTCCAGCTCCGGAAGCACCGTCACGTCCAGCTGCCCATCATCGATCAGCGCCTGCGGGCACAATTGCTGGCCACCACCGGCCTGGCGGCCATTGCCGATGCCGAGCGCGATGAAGTCGCCTTCCCACGCGAAATCCGGGCCCGACAGGCGCGCATGGATCGGCTCGATCCGCCCCAGCTTGGCAATGCCGGTGATCACGTAGGCCAGCCCGCCCAGCATCTTCTTCAGGCCGGCATCGGTCTCCACCGTCACCTGCGTGCCGAAGCCACCGCTGGCGAGGTTGGCGCACCACCATTGCGTGCCATCGGCGTCCACGCGCAGCAGATCGATGGCATGCGGCGTGGCCTGCCCGATCAAGGCCAAGGCCGCCTTCGGCTCGGTCGGGATGCCGGCCGCAGTCGCGAAGTCGTTGGCGGTCCCCATCGGGATCAGCGCCAGCGAGGGCAACGCATCTGCCGGCTCCTCACGATGCGCCAGTGTCTCGGCCACCGCGCTGAGCGTGCCGTCGCCACCGGCGGCCACGATCACGTCCACGCCATGATCGATCGCCTCGGCCACGTAGCGTTCGGCGTCACCGTCTTCCCAGGTCACCCGCACTTCCAGCTGCACGCCCTGCCCACGCCAATGACCGACCGCGTCGCGCAGCTCGTCATTGCCTGCGGATTTTCCGTTGAGGATCAGGCGCCAGCGCGGGGTGGTCATGCGGTGCTTCCAGGACGGGGGTGGCACAGGCTAGCAATGCGCCGTTTGTCCGCAGTGAATGTCACGCAGGTGTCATTCAGCTGCTGGAGAATGGAAGTCCATAGCAGGGACGACGGATGGAGGCAGGATCAGCCTCCCACGCATGCAGCGAGGCCACGCCAGTGATTGGCGTGGCTTTTTTTTGGTGCGTAGGGAGTGCGAACCAAGGTTCGCACCCACCGGGTCGCGGTTCGCACACACCGGGTTGCGGTTCGCACACACCGGGTTGCGGTTCGCACCCACCCGGTGGGTAGATCCACGCCATGCGTGGATGCACTTCGCCTCAGCCGTTGGCGAAATCGTGCAATGCCTGGCCCTGCAGCCGGTACACGGTCCACTCGTCCTGCGGCGTGGCGCCAGCGGCGGTGTAGAACTCGATGGCCGGGGTATTCCAGTCCAGCACCGACCATTCGAAACGGCCGCAGCCTTCGGCCACGGCCTGGCGTGCGATGTACTTCAGCAGCGCCTTGCCGGCGCCTGCGCCGCGCTTTTCCTGGCTGACATACAGGTCTTCCAGGTAGATGCCCTTGCGGCCCAACCAGGTGGAGTAGTTGTAGAAATACACGGCGTAACCAATGGGCTCGCCGTCGGCTTCGCAGATCAGCGCGCGGGCCGTGGCATCGGCACCGAACAGGCTTTCGGCGATGCCGATCTCGTCGGTCTGCACCGAATGCTCGGCCTTCTCGTAGATGGCCAGCTCACGGATGAAATGCAGGATCAGGCCAGCATCGGCCACGGTGGCCGGGCGGATATTCAACAGAGCCATGGGCGAAAAAGGGGACGGAGGGGACCAAGCGAGCTTAATCCCCTCCGCCCCCTTTTTGTCAGCGTGCCGCGGCGACGTTGGCGCGCATCTGCGCGATCACGTCCTGGTAGCTGGTCTTGGCATTGAAGATGGCCGAGCCGGCGACGAAGGTGTCAGCACCGGCGGCAGCGATCTCGCCGATGTTGTCGGCCTTCACGCCACCGTCGATCTCCAGGCGGATGTCCTTGCCACTGGCGTCGATCATCTTGCGCACCACTTTCAGCTTGTCCAGCGCCGAGGGGATGAAGGCCTGGCCACCGAAGCCCGGGTTGACCGACATCAGCAGCACCAGGTCCAGGTCATCCAGCACCCAGTCGAGGATGTCCACCGGGGTGGCCGGGTTCAGCACGATGCCCGGCTTGCAGCCCAGCGAGCGGATCAGCTGGATGGTGCGGTGCACGTGGCGGCTGGCCTCCGGGTGGAAGCTGATGTAGGTGGCACCGGCCTCGGCGAAGTCCGGGATGATGCGGTCCACCGGCTCGACCATCAGGTGCACGTCGATCGGCGCGGTCACGCCGTGCTTGCGCAGCGCCTGGCAGACCATCGGGCCGATGGTCAGGTTCGGCACGTAGTGGTTGTCCATCACGTCGAAGTGGACCCAGTCCGCGCCGGCGGCGAGGACGTTGTCGACTTCCTCGCCGAGGCGGGCGAAGTTGGCGGACAGGATGGAGGGGGCGATGAGGCAGTTGGACATGGCCGGGCCTTGCAACGGTAGGAAAGAGGGTCAGCGCTTGCGCAGGGTCTTGATGCGGTCGTAGGCGGCGTTGATCCGCCGCGACTTCTGCTCGGCCTGCTGCTGCAGCTCGGGGGCCGCGCCGCCGAGCTTGTCGGGGTGGTACTGGGAAATCAGCTTGCGGTAGGCGCGCTCGACCTCGGCATCGGTGGCCTCGGAGGTCAGCCCCAGCTCCCGGTACGGGTTCTCCTTGTTCAGGCGGAACCAGTCCGAATCGAAGGCATGGCCGATCAACAGGCCGACCACCGCGCCAAACAGCGGATTGGGCCGGAACAGCAGGGCGCCGGCGATGAATCCGAGCAGTTTTCCGTACCAGCGCATGGCGCTCCGGGGTCGGCCGACGAAATGGACGCTCATTTTACGTCACAGCGGGCCCGGACGGCTTTACACTAGGCCGCCCGCTGGTCAGCGGGCCCGCCGGGTCCGTTGGGCAGCCGTATCGACGAAGCCCCAGGAGTGCCCGTGCCAACCACGCTGTTGCAATCCGATCTCCCCGGCCTGCCCTTGCGCCACCGCGGCAAGGTGCGTGACGTGTTCGATATCCCGCGCGAGCGGCTGCCAGCCGGGACCCCACCAGGCGACTACCTGCTGATGGTGGCCACCGATCGCCTGTCGGCCTTCGATGTGGTCCTGCCCGACCCAATCCCGGGCAAGGGCGAGATGCTCTGCCAGGTCTCCAACTTCTGGTTCGCCAAGACCGCGCACCTGATGCCCAACCACCTGACCGGCATCGACGTGGCCAGCGTGCTGCCCGAAGGCGTGGACCCGGCCCTGTACGCCAAGCGTGCGGTGGTCACCCGCAAGCTGAAGCCGGTGCCGGTGGAAGCGATCGCCCGCGGCTACCTGATCGGCAGCGGCTGGAAGGACTACCAGCGCACCGGCAAGGTCAGCGGCATCGACCTGCCCGACGGCCTGCGCCAGGCCGAGCAGCTGCCCGAGCCGATCTTCACCCCCTCGACCAAGGCCGCCGTGGGCGACCATGACGAGAACATCGATTTCGATGCGATGGTGAAGCAGGTCGGTGCCGAGATGGCCGAGCGCGTGCGCGATGCCACCTTGCGCATCTACAAGTTCGCCGCCGAGTACGCCCGCGAGCGCGGCATCATCCTGGCCGATACCAAGTTCGAGTTCGGTACCGACGCCGATGGTCGCCTGTACATCATGGACGAGATGCTGACGCCGGATTCCTCGCGTTACTGGCCGGCCGACGAGTACGAAGTGGGCACCAGCCCGCCGAGTTACGACAAGCAGTTCGTGCGCGATTACCTGGAGACGCTGGACTGGGGCAAGACCGCCCCGGGCCCGAGCATCCCGGCCGAGATCATCGAGCGCACCCGCGCCAAGTACGCCGAGGCGCTGCAGCGCCTGGCCGGGATCAGCGTCGACTGATCCGCCTGCGCCCCCGGCCGGAAAGGCGGGGGCGTTCTGAATGCGGTAGTGCCGGCCGCTGGCCGGCAACCTCGCGAACCTGCAGCCAGGCATGGCCTGGCTCTACTGCCGGTTGCCTGGGCTACTGCCGGCCGCTGGCCGGCAACCTCGCGAACCTGCAGCCAGGCATGGCCTGGCTCTACTGCCGGTTGCCTGGGGGTAGTGCCGGCCGCTGGCCGGCAACCTCGCGAACCTGCAGCCAGGCATGGCCTGGCTCTACTGACGGTTGCCTGGGGGTAGTGCCGGCCGCTGGCCGGCAACCTCGCGAACTCGGCTATGCTCTGGATTGCCGGCCAGCGGCCGGCACTACCGTTGTCCGAGGAAGCAACGCAGCATGCAGACATCCACCGAGCTTGCGCGGCCGATCGACCGCTATTTCGCCAGCTACTCCGACGACCACCGCAATCTGATCAACCAGCGCATCCACGTGGTGGCGGTGCCGGCGATCCTGTGGTCGGTGGTGGCCCTGCTGTGGTGCCTGCCGCCGCTGATCACCTGGTTCCAGTACGGCATCTGGTCGGCGTTCGCGATGTTCAGCGCCTGGTGCTTCTACAACAAGCTGTCGCGCCCGCTGGGCATCGGCATGCTCATCCAGTTCTTCGTATTCGGCTGCCTGTGCAGGCTGCTGGAGGCCGAGATCGGCCTGCACAACCTGTTCTGGCTGGCGGTGGGCGTATTCGTGGTGGCCTGGATCGCGCAGTTCATCGGTCACAAGTTCGAGGGCCGCAAGCCCAGCTTCCTGACCGACCTGACCTACCTGCTGATCGGCCCGGCCTGGGTGATGGCCAAGTTCTACCGCAAGCTCGACTGGCGCTACTGACCTGCCCGTGGCCGACGCTGCCCCTCGTTTCCTGAACGGGCAGATTCCGTCACCCGCACTCCACGACGGCCCTGCCAGCCTGCACCGGTGATCCGTTCCCCATCGCCCGCCCGTCGACGGCAGCCCCTGTGCGACAGGGCCTGCGGTCTCCCTGCGTGGGCGTAGGGTGTCCCCCTAGGGCAACCGGGGAGGGACCGCAGCAACGTGATGCTGCGCTGCAGAAAAAATGAATCAGCGGACGTTACATGCAATTGATCGCTGTTCGATGGGTTTCGGCGACATTTCGCAGCCTGTTATCCTCCCTGACCTGCTCGTGAATCATGGATTCCCTGCATGCTCCCCAGCCTGCCCCTGCTGCTGGCCCTGCCGTTCCTGATGGCAGCGGCTGTTGCGGCCTTCCCCCGTAGTTCGCGCTCGACTGCTGCCTGGCTGGCGGCGCTGGCGCCGTTGGGCGGACTGGCCATCCTCGGCTGGCTGACCCCGTCGGTGCTCGATGGCCAGGTGGTCCGCACCCTGGTGCCCTGGCTGCCGCAGATCGGCCTGGACTTCACCCTGCGCCTGGACGGGCTGGCCTGGATGTTCGCCGGGCTGGTGCTCGGCATCGGCGCGCTGGTGGTGCTGTATGCGCGCTACTACCTGAGCCAGCAGGACAACGCCCACCGCTTCTACTGCTACCTGCTGCTGTTCATGGGCGCCATGCTGGGCATGGTGCTGTCGGGCAACCTGCTGTTGCTGATGATTTTCTGGGAAATGACCAGCATCAGCTCGTTCCTGCTGATCGGCTTCTGGTCGCACCGCCAGGACGCCCGCGAAGGCGCACGCATGGCGCTGGTGATCACCGGCGGCGGTGGCCTGGCCCTGCTCGGTGGCGTGCTGCTGATCGGCCGCATCGTCGGCAGCTTCGACCTGGACGTGGTGCTGGCCGCCGGCGAGCAGATCCGTGCCAGCGCGCTGTACCCGTACGCACTGTTCCTGGTGCTGGCCGGCATCTTCACCAAGAGCGCGCAGTTCCCGTTCCACTTCTGGCTGCCGCACGCGATGGCGGCGCCGACCCCGGTCTCGGCCTACCTGCACTCGGCCACCATGGTGAAGGCCGGTGTGTTCCTGCTGGCGCGGCTGCACCCGGCACTGGCCGGCAGCGACCTGTTCTTCTACACGGTCAGCGGCATCGGCGCGCTGACCCTGCTGATCGGCGCCTGGAATGCGATCTTCCAGCACGACCTGAAAGGCCTGCTGGCGTACTCGACCATTTCCCACCTGGGCCTGATCACCCTGCTGTTCGGCCTGTCCACGCCGATGGCGGTGGTGGCCGGCGTGTTCCACATCCTCAACCACGCCACCTTCAAGGCCTCGCTGTTCATGGCCGCCGGCATCATCGACCACGAAACCGGCACCCGTGACATGCGCAAGCTGGGTGGCCTGCGCAAACTGATGCCATTCACTAGCGCGCTGGCGATCATCGCCTCGCTGGCGATGGCCGGCATCCCGTTGCTCAACGGCTTCCTGTCCAAGGAAATGCTGTTCGCCGAAGCGCTGACCGCCGGTGGCGGCCCGGGCGCGATGCGCACGGCCGTATCGATCGCGGCGCTGCTGGCCGGTGTGTTCGGCGTGGCCTACAGCCTGCGCTTCGTGCACGACACCTTCTTCGGCCCCGGCCCGCACGACCTCGACCGCGTGCCGCATGAGCCGCCGCGCTGGATGAAGGTGCCGGTGGAACTGCTGGTGGTGATCTGCGTGGCGGTGGGCATCGCCCCGGCACTGACCGTGGCGCCAGTGCTGCATGCCGCTGCGGCCTCGATCCTCGGCAACGCCATGCCCGAGTACAGCCTGGCCGTATGGCACGGCTTCAACCTGCCGCTGGCGATGAGCGCGATCGGCGTGGTCGGTGGCGTGGCGCTGTACTTCGGCCTGCGCAAGCTGATCAACCTGCACGGGGTGGAAACCCGCACCACCGGCCGCAACGTGTTCCATGCGCAGCTGGATGCCCTTTCCGCGCTGGCCATGCGCCTGACCAACGGCATCGCCAATGGCAGCCTGCAGCGCATGCTGCTGGGCCTGGTGCTGGTGGCGATCGCGGTCGCCGCCGCGCCGTTCGTGGCCAACCCGGCCTCGCCGAACTGGACCGCGCCGCAGCCGATCCCGCTGCTGGGCTGGGTGCTGTGGCTGGTAATGATGGCCTGCGCCGTTGCCACCCTCCGCGTCTACAAGCAGCGCCTGCTGGCGGTGCTGCTGGTCGGCGGCGTCGGCCTGATGGTGGCGCTGACCTTCGTGTTCCTGTCCGCACCGGACCTGGCGCTGACCCAGCTGCTGGTGGAGATGGTGACCCTGGTGCTGATGCTGCTGGGCATGAACTACCTGCCCGCGCAGTCCGGGCCGGAGCGGCCGCGCTGGCGCAAGCGCCGCGATGCGGTGATCGCGATCATCGCCGGCGCCGGCCTGGGTGCGCTGGCCTATTCGGCGATGACGCTGCCGCCGAACACCATGGCCGGCGAGCTGCTCGCCCGTGCCCTGCCCGAGGCCTACGGCCAGAATGTGGTCAACGTGATCCTGGTCGACTTCCGCGGCTTCGATACCTTCGGCGAGATCACCGTGTTCGGCATCGCCGCACTGGTGGTGCATGCGCTGTTGCGTCGCACGCGGATGGCGCCGGAGCAGATCATGCCCGGCCCGCCGATCAAGCTGCCGGTGCCGGCCGACCTGGCGCAGATCATGTTCCCGCTGACCCTGACCGTATCGATCTTCCTGTTCCTGCGCGGCCACAACGCACCGGGCGGTGGCTTCATCGCCGGCCTGGTGCTGGCGGTGCCGCTGCTGATCCAGTACGTGATCCAGGGCACCGCGTCGGTGGAATCGCGCTTCGGCTTCGACTACATCCGCTGCATCGGCACGGGCCTGTTGATCGCCCTGCTCAGCGGCAGCGCGTCGATGCTGTTCGGCGTGCCGTTCCTGACCAGCGGCCACCTCGACCTGCACCTGCCGCTGATCGGTGACGTGCCACTGGCCAGCGCCATCGGCTTCGACATCGGCGTGTACCTGGTGGTGTTCGGTGGCGCCATGCTGATGCTGTCGATGATGGGCACGATCAAGCCGTCGCGTACCCGTACCGCCCGCAAGGGTGAGATCGACCTGCAACGCCGTTCGGCACGCACCGGGGAGATGCACTGATGGAACTGGCCCTGGCTACCGCGATCGGCGTGCTGACCGCGATCGGCATCTACCTGCTGCTGCGTGCGCGCAGCTTCGACGTGATCCTCGGCATGACCTTCCTGTCCTATGCGACCAACCTGCTGATCTTCGCCGGTGGCCGCCTGGTGCTGGGCAAGGCGCCGGTGCTGCAGGAAGGCGTGGACAGCCACCTCGGCAACTACACCGACCCACTGCCGCAGGCCCTGGTGCTGACCGCGATCGTGATCGCCTTCGCGATGACCGCCGTCAGCATCGTGCTGGCCATGCGCAGCCGCAGCGACAACCACAGCGACCACGTGGACGCCCACGAGCCGGATGACGACCTGCAGGATGAGCGCATGCCGCCGCGCCAGGGCGAGGACCGCGCATGAACCACCTGGTGATCCTGCCCATCCTGATTCCGCTGCTGGGTGCTGCACTGTCGCTGTTCGTCGAACACCGCCGCTATGGCCCCAAGGTGCAGCGCGCGGTGGCCTGGACTGCGCTGTCGGCGCTGGCGCTGGCGGTGGGCCTGCTGTTTGCCGCCACCGCCACTGGTGAGATCAACGTCTACCTGCTCGGCGACTGGCCGTCGCGGCTGGGCATCGCGCTGGTGGCCGACCGGCTGTCGGCGTGGATGCTGCTGACCACCCTGCTGCTGGCCATTCCCTGCCTGCTGCATGCCTGCTCGGGCTGGGACCGGCGCGCACCGCACTTCCATGCACTGTTCCAGTTCCAGCTGGTCGGCCTGAATGGCGCGTTCCTGACCGGCGACATCTTCAACCTGTTCGTGTTCTTCGAGGTGATGCTGATCGCCTCCTACGGCCTGCTGCTCAGTGGCGGCCGCGGCCTGCGCATGCGCATCGGCCTGCACTACGTGGTGTTCAACGTCACCGCCTCGACCCTGTTCCTGATCGCACTGGGCCTGCTGTACGCCTCGCTGGGCTCGCTGAACATGGCCGAGCTGTCGCAGCGCATTGCCGAGGTGCCGCCGGCGCAGCTGACCCTGGTAAAGGCCACGATGGGCCTGTTGCTGCTGGTGTTCTGCGCCAAGGCTGCACTGATGCCGCTGTACCTGTGGCTGCCGGAAGCCTATTCGCGCGCACCGGCCGCCGTGGCCGCCCTGTTCGCGATCATGACCAAGGTCGGCCTGTACTCGGTGCTGCGCATCCAGATGCTGTGGTTCGGCGACGATGCCGGTGCGATGGCCGGCTACGGCCGCGACTGGCTGCTGTGGGCCGGCGTGGCAACGCTGGTGCTTGGCGGCCTCGGTGCGCTGGCCGCGACCCGCCTGCGCGTGCTGATCTCGTATCTGGTGATCGTCTCGGCAGCCACGCTGTTCATCGCCTTCTCGGTAGGCACGCCGCAGGTGCTGTCCGCCGGCCTGTACTACCTGCCACACAGCAGCTTCGTCGCCGCCGCACTGTTCCTGATTGCCGACCTGATCCGCCGCCGCCGCGGTGGCGCCAGCGACCGCAAGGAAGTGGTCGCGCCGATGCCGGGCAAGGAAACGCCGGCGGTGCTGTTCCTGATCGGCGCGGTGTCGGTGGCCGGCCTGCCGCCGCTGTCCGGCTTCCTGGCCAAGGCCGCACTGCTGGCCGGCATGCCGGCGCAGTACACCGCCCCGGTGTGGACCGCGGTGCTGGTAAGCAGCCTGCTGGTGATCATGGGCCTGACCCGTGGCGGCATCCGCCTGTTCTGGCGCGTGCCGCCGGTCGAGGCCGATGCGCCGAAGCCGCGCAAGGCACGCCTGCGCCGGGTCGAGCTGTACGCGGCCTGCATCCTGCTGGCCTACGGCATCGGCATGACCCTGGCCGCCGCGCCACTGATGCGCTACACCGACGCCACCGCCGCACAGCTGCTGCACCCCAGCGAGTACGTGCAGCAGTTGCGCGCGACCACGCCGGAGATCCGCCAGCCATGACCGCCCAGCGCTCCCTGTTCCGTCGCGTCATTCCCTCGCCGATGCTCAGCATCATGGTGGTGGCGTTCTGGCTGCTGATGTCCGACAGCTTCACCCTCGGCCAGTTCGTGCTGGGGCTGGTGCTGGGCGTGGTGGTGCCGCTGTTCGCCGCGCGCCTGGACCGCGAGTTCGCCCGCATCGGTACCCTGCGCCCGCTGCCCAAGCTGCTGTGCGTGACCCTGTGGGACATCCTGATGTCCAACATCCGCGTCGCCGTGCAGGTGCTGGGCCCGGAGAAGAACATCCATCCGGGCTTCATCTGGCTGCCGCTGGACATCGCCAACATCCACGGCATCGCCGCGCTGACCAGCATGATCACGCTGACCCCGGGCACGGTCTCGGCCGCGCTCAGTGACGACCGCAAGTTCCTGCTGGTGCACGTGCTGCACCTGGAGGACCCACAGGACCTGATCGATACGATCAAGCGCCGTTACGAGGCGCCGTTGATGGAGATCTTCCCATGACCGGTTTTGAAGTCATCCAGACCACCCTGGTGGTGTGCATGCACGTGGTCGGCCTGGCCATGCTGCTGGCCACCTGGCGCCTGCTGCGCGGGCCGACCGTGCCCGACCGCATCCTCGCGCTGGACACGCTGTCGGTGACCGCGATTGCCGAGCTGATGCTGTTCGGCATGTACCTCAACTCGCCGATCTACTTCGAGGCGGCGCTGATCATCGCCATGCTCGGCTTCGGCAGCACCGTGGTGCTGAGCAAGTTCGTGCTGCGCCGGGACATCGTCGAATGATCACCGCGATCCAGATCGGCCTGTCGATCCTGCTGCTGTTCGGCTGCTTCTTCATCCTGGTCGGTGCATTGGGCCTGGTGAAGCTGTCCACGTTCTTCAAGCGGCTGCACGCACCGACCAAGGCCAGCACGCTGGGCGTGGGCTGCGTGCTGGTGTGCTCGGTGTGCTACCACATCTTCCTCGGCCAGGACCCGCAGCCGCGCGAGCTGCTGATCACCGTGTTCCTGTTCATCACCGCACCGATCAGCGCGCACATGATGGCCAAGGCCGCGCTGTCGCTGCTGATGGAAACCCGCCCCAGCCTGCCCGGCAACGAGCCGGCTGCTGAAGAGCAGCTGCCGCCGCCGGAACCGGTGCGGGAAGAAGAAACCACGCAGAACCGGTGAATCCGGTAGAGGCCGACCTTGGTCGGCGCTTTGTTGCTGCGAGTGCCAACCAAGGTTGGCAGCTACCGGGTGATTGGTGGTGGGTGCCGACCGTTGGTCGGCACGGAACCAACCGCATCCACGCATGGCGTGGATCTACCGACTGCAATGCCCGGTAGAGGCCGACCCTGGTCGGCGCTTTGCTCCCCGAGTGCCAACCAAGGTTGGCAGCTACCGCATCATCGGTGGGTGGACCGGTGGGTGCCGACCGCTGGTCGGCACGGAGCCAACCGCATCCACGCATGGCGTGGATCTACCGACCGCAATGCCCGGTGGCGGCCGACCTTGGTCGGCGCTCTGTTTCCCCGAGTGCCAACCGAGGTTGGCAGCTACCCCATCATCGGCGAGGTGACCGGTAGGTGCCGACCTTGGTCGGCACTGAACCAACCGCATCCACGCGTGGCGTGGATTTACAACGCCGGGGCACCCACCAGCAGCAGCTCCAGCACGAACCAGCCCGCGAACGCGACCAGCAGGATCGCGCCTTCGCCGCGGCTGATCTTCAGGTCGCCGCGCAGCATGGGGTACAGCACCAGTGCGAAGGCCAGCAGCGCCGGCAGTTCCAGGCGCACGAACGAGGCCGGCAGCGCCAGCGGCTGCAGTACGGCCATCGCACCAATCACCAGCAACAGGTTGACCACGCTGGAACCCAGCACGTGGCCCAGCACCATGTCGCCATGACCACGGCGTGCGGCAGCAATCGCGGTTGCCACCTCCGGCAGCGCGGTACCGATCGCGACCGGCAGCAGACCGACCAGCAGCGGCGTCCAACCCAGTGCAGTACCGAAGTCCGCTGCCGCACCGACCACCAGGCGTGCGCCCCAGTACAGGGCCAGCGCGGCGATGAGCACCCGCAGTACATTCAACGGCAGGCTGGTGCGGCTCAGTGCGGACTCGGCGATGGCTGCCTGCACCTCCGCACTCTCGCTGCGACCACGGCGCAGCAGCAGCACCTGCACCACGATGAAGCCGGCCAGCAGTACGCCGCCCTCCCAGCGTGCCAGGCCACCATCCAGCCCGAACAGGATCAGCAGCACGCCGGCCACCAGCAGCGACCACCACAGCACCGTCTGCAGGCGCGCGCGCAGCAGCAGTGGCGCAGCCATGGCCGCCACGGCCAGGGTCAGGCCCAGGTTGACGATGCTGCTGCCCACCGCGTTGCCCAGCGCCAGCTCCGGCTGACCGACCGCCAGCGCGCGCGCGTTGACCGCCAGTTCCGGCAGCGAAGTGGTCACGCCGAGCAGCAACAGGCCAGCCGTGAACGGACTGGCCCCGAAGCGTTGCGCCAGGCCGGACACGGCCTTGACGATGGAGTCCCCGCCCAGCGCCAGCAGCAGCAGGCCGAGCAGGAACCAGGCAATGGCAATGGCGATCATCGAGCACTCCCCCAGCGGTCGTGGCGCGATTCTACGCTGGCCCCGCGCGCATGGCTGGGCCGTAGATCAAGGATCAGCCACAGCCTTCCACATAATCGACCTGCGGGGTCTGCCCGACCCGCCACGCGCCGACCCGACCGTCCGCACCGAGCGCGAAGTCGATCACCGCCCCACCCTCCTGCGCCGGACGCACGCGCAGGTGCTGGGCCTTCTCGTCGTACTTGTCGGGGCCGACGTCGCCGCGCTCGGGGTACAGCACCTGCAACTCGCCCAGGGTCATGCCGACCTTGCCGCCGCCCGGTGCGATGATGTCGGCGCTGCGCACGTCGTAGCGCACCAGCTTGCGGCCCTCGATCATCAGGCGCGGGTCTTCGGCATTCTGCGGTCGCAGGAAATAGCAGCCATCGTTGCTGTCGTCGGCCGGCAGCGGTTTGCCACTGGCATCGGTGCCCAGCCCCTGCAACGGCGCGCCGAAGCCACTGCGGACCTCAGCGATGCCGGCGCCCAGCTTCGCGCCGGCGAAGCCCTCCAGGTGCGCGGGACTGTCCTCGCGGCGGTCATTGGCTGGACGGGCTGCCAGATCAGGATCCGTCGACTGCGCGGGCCCCGTCGCCGAGGCGGTTTCGGCCGGGGTATCGCTGCCGCTGCCGGCCGCCCCCTGTTTGTCCTGGCCGCCGCAGGCGGTGAGCGAAAGGAGCAACAGACCAGCAAGCGGAAGGTGCTTCATCGGTGCGGTTCCCTGGCACGAAGGTGGCTGCACGCTAGCCCATCCTGTGTGCAGGCGCTGCATTGTCATCGCGGTTTCATCGCCTTCGTTCAGGCTCGGCGAGCACCGATCTGGCCGTCCCTTCCATGCAACCGCGCAAGACCGATCTCGCCCGAACCGCGCTGCAGGCCCACCGCGCGCCGCTGGACATGCGCCAGCGACGGCTGCTGATCCTGTGCGACGGCCAGCGCACCATTGCCGACCTGACCGGCCTGCTCGGCCAGGACGCACCTGCGATGGTCATCCAGCTTGTGCAGGCGGGGTACCTGAGCACTGGCGTCCCAGCACCGTCGCCCGCAACCGCGGTAGCGCCGGTGCCCACACCGCCGGCAGCCGCACCTGCAGCACTTGCTGCACCCGCGGTCGAACGCCGCCGCTCGCTGGTGGCCGCGCGCATCTATGTGCTGGGCATCCTGGAGATGCAGCGCCACCCGCAGGCGGCTGCACTGTTCCGCGACCTGCAGCAGGCGCGTGCGGAAGACGAGGTGCTGCAGCGGCTGCAGTCGGCGATGCAGATGCTGCCCGGGCTGACCTCGGACGGCTATTGCCAGCGCGTACGCCAGCGCCTGTTGGAAGCGCTGCCGCTGGAGCATTGCGACGCGTTCGCGGAGGTGGCGTAAGCGCAGGTTCCGGCGGAGAGCATCCACGCATGGCGTGGATGCGATCAGGATCCGTGCCGACCAAGGTCGGCACCCACCAAGCTAGCGGGACGACCGGAAGTTGTTGCGCAGCCCGTTCCAGCACTGCTGGTAATCGCCCTGGCGATGGCCGGCCGCCAAGGCCTGCGCGGTCGGGCGGATCACCGCGCGGGTCTCGAACATGAAAGCCATCGTGTCCTTGATCACGTCCGCCTTGGACAGGTCCGCATTGGAGGCCTTGTCGAAGGTCGGTGCATCCGGACCGTGGCCGCTCATGCAGTTGTGCAGCGACGCGCCGCCCGGCACGAAGCCTTCGGCCTTGGCGTCGTAGGCGCCATGCACCAGACCCATGAACTCGCTGGCGATGTTGCGGTGGAACCACGGCGGGCGGAACGTGTTCTGCGCCACCAGCCAGCGCGGCGGGAAGATCGCGAAGTCCATGTTGCTGGTCCCCGGCGTGTCGCTGGGCGAATGCAGCACCAGGAAGATCGACGGGTCCGGGTGGTCGTAGCTGATCGAACCGATGGTGTTGAAGCGGCGCAGGTCGTAGCGGTACGGCGCGTAATTGCCATGCCAGGCCACCACGTCCAGCGGCGAATGGTCGATCGGCGCACGCCACAGGCGGCTCTCGAACTTGGCGATCAGCTCGAAATCACCATCGACATCCTCGAACGCCGCGTGCGGGGTCTCGAAGTCGCGCGGGTTGGCCAGGCCGTTGGAACCGATCGGACCGAGGTCCGGCAGTTTCAGCAGCGCACCGTAGTTTTCGCAGATGTAGCCGCGGCTCGGGCCATCGGGCAGTTCGACGCGGAAGCGCACGCCGCGCGGGATCACCGCGATCTGCTGCGGCTCGATCTCGATCACGCCCAGCTCGGTCAGCAGGCGCAGGCCGCCCAGCTGCGGCACGATCAGCAGCTCGCCATCGGCATCGTAGAAGTAGCGGCCGACCATGTCGCGGTTGGCGGCGTAGAGGTGGATGCCCACGCCGGCATGCGCATCGGGCGAGCCGTTGCCGCCCATCGTGTACAGGCCCTCGACGAAGTCGGTCGGCAGTTCCGGCAGCGGCAGCGGGCTCCAGCGCAGCTGGTTCGGCGAAGCCGGTTGAGCGCCGAAATCGCACTGCAGCTGCGACTGCGCGAACGGCGTGAATTCGCCATGGGTCACCGCCGGGCGGATCCGGTACAGCCAGCTGCGGCGGTTGCTGCCGCGCGGCGCGGTGAAGGCGGTGCCGGTCAGCTGTTCGGCGTACAGGCCGTGGGCCACCTTCTGCGGCGAGTTCTGCCCGACCGGCAGCGCGCCGGCGACGGCCTCGGTGGCGAATTCGTTGCCGAAACCGGACTGGTAGCCGCGGGCGGTGATGGCGGTGGACATGGAAACTCCAGAGATTGCCGGCCAGCGGCCGGCACTACCATTCGGACAGGCAATGTCGGCGGGAGGCCGACATTGCCTGCAGACCTTACAGCACGCCGCGGCGGATCTGATCGCGCTCGATGCTTTCGAACAGCGCGGTGAAGTTGCCTTCGCCGAAGCCTTCGTTGCCCTTGCGCTGGATGATCTCGAAGAAGATCGGGCCGATGCAGTTCTGGGTGAAGATCTGCAGCAGCTTGCGCTGGTGGGTTTCCGGATCGGCATCGATCAGGATCTTGTTCTTGGCCAGGCGCGCCACGTCTTCACCGTGGTTCGGCACGCGCTGGTCGATCACGTCGAAGTAGGTCTCCGGCGTATCGAGGAAATCCACGCCCTGCGCGCGCATCGCTTCGACGGTCTCGTAGATGTTCTCGGTGAAGCAGGCGATGTGCTGGATGCCCTCGCCCTTGTACGCGTCCAGGTACTCGTTGATCTGGCTCTTCGGGTCGGACGATTCGTTCAGCGGGATGCGCACGATGCCGTCCGGCGCGGTCATCGCCTTGGACACCAGGCCGGTCTTCAGGCCCTTGATGTCGAAGTAGCGGATCTCGCGGAAGTTGAACAGGCGCTCGTAGTAATCCGACCACTGCTGCATGTTGCCGAAGTACAGGTTGTGGGTCAGGTGGTCGATGAAGGTCAGGCCGAAGCCCACCGGGTGCAGGTCGGCACCGGCGATCGGCTCGTAGTCGCCATCGAAGATGCTGCCGGCGCTGCCGTAGCGGTCGACCAGGTACAGCATGCAGTCGCCGATGCCCTTGATGACCGGCGCGCTGACCGCCTTGCTGTCCGGCTTGAAGGCGATGGCTTCGGCGCCGTTGCCCAGCGCGGTCTGGTAGACCTCCTGGCCCGGCTTCTTGAAGCGGATGGCGAAGCCGCAGGCGCACGGGCCGTGCTTTTCGGCGAAGTCCGAAGCGAACGAATCGGGGTCTTCATTGACCAGGAAGTTGACGTCGCCCTGGCGATAGACGGTAATCGGACGCTGCTTGTGCTTGAGCACCGCGCTGAAGCCCATCTTCCGGAAGTACTCGTGCAGCTCCTGGCCACGGCCGGCCGGGGCGGCGAATTCGACGAACTCGAAGCCGTCGATGCCCATCGGGTTCTCGAAGGTGGTGACCTGCATGCCGGGGTTGGGGTGCGAGGCGGTCGGGACTGCGGTATTCATGGCGTGGCTCCGAATCGGTACCGCATCGGTACAAACCAGGTGCGGGCAGGTAGGGACCCGGCGAGAATGCAGGGTCTGGACCCAACCCTTATAGTTACACTTGAAACCACCAGCAAGGTGCACCGCAACATGAGCCCCGATCCCGCCTCGACCCGCCTGCGTGCCTCGCACGTCCTGCTCGACCTGGAACAGTTCCTGCCGTACCGGCTGAGCGTGCTGTCCAACCGGGTCAGCGGCAACATCGCCAAGCTATACGGCGATCGTTACGGTCTGGCGATTCCCGAGTGGCGGGTGATCACCATCCTGGCGCTGTACCCGGGCTCCTCGGCCAGCGAGGTCTCCGACCGCACGGCGATGGACAAGGTGGCGGTCAGCCGTGCCGTGGCCCGCCTGCTGGAGCGCGGCTTCATCAAGCGCGAGACCCACGGCGACGACCGCCGCCGCTCGGTGCTGGCGCTGTCGGCAGCCGGCTTCGAGGTCTACGAGACCATCGCGCCGATGGTGATCGAGATCACCCGCAAACTGATGTCGGTGCTGAGCGAAGAGGAAGAGCAGGTGCTGGAAAAACTGATCCTCCGCCTGGCCGGCGAAGGCCTGGAGCGGATGGGCGAAGGGGTCTGAAAGAAAAAAGGGGACGGAGGGGATTAAGTCGCGATCGACACATATGTGCGTGATACGACTTAATCCCCTCCGTCCCCTTTTTTCAGCTCAGATGCTTGCGCCGTGCATGGATCCACGGCACCGCGAGCGCCGCGATGGCACCACCGGCGAAGCCGAGGGAAGCCGCAACCGTGGCTGCTTCGACCGCCCCCGGCAGCGCCAGCGCCGCCGCCACGAGCAGCAGCGACGGCAGGCCGACGAAGGTGCCCAGGAAGAAATGCCAACGCGGTGACCAGGTATTGAGCTGCAGCAGGCTGACCGGTTGCCAGGCTTCAGAGGCAGCGTCCTCGGCGATCTTCGCCACCGCCTTGGCCAGGTCCACTTCCGGCAGCGCGCGCCCCTGCCGTGCGGTCGCCAGCAGCTCGGCCACGGCCTCCACCGGCGGGAAACTGGACGGCCACGCGACCGGCGCCGGCACGCCATACGCGGTCAGCACCGGCACGCTCAGCCACGGCGCCACCAGCGGGCGCATGCGACGGCGGCCATGCACGCACCAGATCTGTTGCTGCCCATGCGCGGTGACGCTGTACAGCGCCAGTTCGTTGGCCGGCGGGTAGCCGAGCATGGTCACCCGCGCGGCCAGGCTGTCCTGCCCCATCGCGCGCAGGAAGCCGGGGCGGCTGCGCCCTTCCTGCATCCACGCCAGTCCCAGCGCACCCACCAGATAGGCCTCGGCCACGTCCTTGCTGCCAGCGGTGGCGCGTTCGTCGCTGGCCAGGTACCAGGCCAGCGACTTCGGTTCGGCGACATCCTCCAGGCCCCAGCGGCTGTCGTCTCCCAGAACGTGGCGCACCGGCAGGCGCGCGGGCGCGGTTTCGCCACGTTCGCCGGGTTGCAGGAACGGCAGCACGCCCTGGATGAAGGTGGACAGCTCGATCGCACGCACGCCGTGCCCCTGCCACTCCGGTGGCAGCAGCCCGGCCAGCTGGCCGTCGGCGGCCAGCGCATCAAGCCGGGACTTCTGCTCGACCAGCTTCTGCACCGCCCCCTTCAGCACCACGTTGTCGGGCAGCGCGATCTGCGGCAGGCGATGACGCGGCGGCGCCAGGTCGACGGTGGCCTCGCCGGTTCCGGTGTCATCCAGCAGCGCCTCCTGCGGCGGCAAGGTTACGCCCTCGCCTGCTCCACCCTCGGCCAACTCACTGGCGGGTTCGGGCAGTCGTTCGGCGTGGTCGCTGTGCATGGGCGTTCCGGAAGGTTGCATCGACGGGATGTCGACTGAGGTCCTTGCCGGTAACGGCGAGCGCGTTGCGATATTGAGATGCCGATTCCGGGAATGTGACCGCAACCACAGTAGATCCACGCCATGCGTGGATGCACTTCTGTGCCGACCAACGGTCGGCATCCACCGGGGTTGGCGGTCAGCGGTCGGCACCCACCACCACCACCCCTGCCGGCCAGCGGCCGGCACTACCCTATTCCGGTTTGTCAGGTGCCCACTGCTTGAGGAACACGGTCACCCGCGCGGGCTGGAAGGCTTCGCCCTTGCGCAGCTCGCCGGTGGCCTGCGACACCAGCAGTCCGCCATCGGCATCGAGCACCAGCAGGTACGGGTAGTCGCGTTCCATCATCGGGAACTGCGCAAAGAAAGCGGCGTTGGGTTGTTCGTCGCTGGCGTTGACCTTCACCCACACGTAGTGGGCATCGCGGAAGCGGCGCAGGTCGCCGTTGCCTTCCACCACCTCGTCCAGCGCCCGGCAGCGCTCACAGGCGGCGTTGCCGACCTCGAGCAGGATGCGCTTCTTGCCGCGCTGGGCTTCCACCTTGGCGGTGGCCAGATCGTCGGCGGGGTTGCGGGCCGGGTCGAACTGCGCGCCGAGCCCTGCGATGGCGGCGATGTCCGCCGCCACCGGGGTGTTGCCCGAGGCCACCGGTTCGCTGGGGTCAGCGACCGGTGGCTCGGTGGGTCGGGTATCCAGAGGCTGCGTGGGCTCGGCGGCGGCAGGCGGTTGCGGTTGGGAACAGGCGCCGATCAGCGCCGCACAGACCACCACCATTGCACCACCGAGCTTGCTGCGCATGCCTTCTACCCTCTCATCATTACTTGACGCCGTGCATCAGCTTGTTGATCAGCGGGGCGACCAGGAACAGCACCACGCCGGAGCCGATCAGGGCCCAGAACCCGAAGGTATACCCCTTCAGGGCCGACTCGACCGTCATGCCGCCTTCACCACTGACCACGCCAGCGAAGATGCCCGACAGGTTGTTGCCGATGCCGGTGGACAGGAACCAGCCACCCATGCCGAAGCCGACCAGGCGCACCGGGGCCAGCTTGGTCACCATCGACAGGCCGATCGGCGACAGGCACAGCTCACCCACGGACTGGATGACGTAGACCATGAACAGGGTCCAGAACGGGATCTTGCCGTCCACGACCATCTGCGACAGGGCGAACATCAACAGCGCGAACGCGGCGCCGTTGAACAGCAGGCCCAGGCCGAACTTGCGCGGGATGGACGGATTGGCGCGACCCATGGCCACCCAGATCCAGGCGATGACCGGCGCCAGGGTGATGATGGCCACCGAGTTGACCGACTGGAACCACGCGGTCGGGAAGGTCCAGTCACCGAACTGGCGGTTGACGATGTTCTCGGCCAGGAAGGTGAACGAGCTGCCAGCCTGTTCGAAGAACATCCAGAACATCACGTTGAAGGCGAAGATGATCAGCATGGCGATCACGCGGTCGCGCTGCACCTTGCCTTCGCGGATGCCCTCGACCAGCAGCAGGACGGCCAGCGCGGTGAACATCGCACCCAGGATCCAGGCCAGCGCGGTGGCGCCGGTGGCCAGCAGGAAGTACGCGACCGGGATGGCGACCACGGCACCGGCCAGCACCATGATGATGCGGCCGAAACCTTCAGCGCCGGCCGGCGGTGCACCGATGCCCTTCAGGCCGGCACGACCGATGTAGAACCACACCAGCGAGATCAGCATGCCCACGCCCGAGGCGATGAACACGACCTTGTAGGACGGCATCGCGTCGGTACCGAAGACCTTGCGGGCCAGGTACTCGGTCAGCACCGGGGCGATCATCGCGCCGATGTTGATGCCCATGTAGAAGATGGTGAAGCCCGAATCGCGGCGCTCGTCCTTCAGCCCGTACAGCTTGCCGACCATGGTCGAGATGTTGGGCTTGAACAGGCCGTTGCCGACGATGATCGTGGCCAGGCCGAGCTTGAAGATGTGCTCCTGCGGCAGCGAGATCATGAACAGGCCGGCGGCCATGATGATCGCGCCGGTCAGGATCGATCGCTGGTAACCCAGTACCCGGTCGGCCACGTAGCCACCGAAGATCGCTGCGGCATACACCAGGGCCAGGTAGGCGCCGTAGATGCGGCTGGCGTCGCCTTCACCGGCAGCGCTGCCGTTGTAGAACTGGGCGACGATGTACAGCACCAAGGCCCAGCGGATGCCGTAGAACGCAAAGCGCTCCCAGAACTCGGTCATGAACAGCATCCACAACGGGCGCGGGTGGCCCAGCGTGGTCTTGAAGTCCGGCAGCGCCGGCTCTGGGGTGTTCGCAGTGGCGTTTACGCTCATGCGGATTTCCTGGTTCGGTGGATGACGAGCACGTCCGCTGTGCAGTTGGGGCAACGCGCGAGGATCACCGACTTCTGGCGTTCACGTCAAATACACGCCGTTTGAGGCAGGTGCCAGCCTGCTCCCTGAACTTGCATCTGAAACGATCCAGCCGCCGGCCGGGATCCAAGCTGAATACGGATCAGTCCTGTTCTGCCGTGGGCGCGGCCTGCAGGCTGGTGCGTACCTGGAACAGTTCGGGGAAGAAGGTCAGCTCCAGCGCCTTGGCCAGGAAGCCCACCCCGGACGAGCCGCCGGTGCCGCGCTTGAAGCCGATCACCCGCATCACGGTGCGCATGTGTCGGAATCGCCACAGCTGGAAGGCGGTCTCCAGGTCCACCAGGTCCTCGCACAGCGAGTACTCGCGCCAGTAGCGATCGGTGTCCTGGTAGATGCGTTCGAAGACCGGCTGCAGTGCGTCGTCGGCCACATGCGGCTGGGTCCAGTCATGGGCCTCGTAGACTGCCGGGACGGCATGGCCGAAGCGGGCCAGGTATTTCAGGAATTCCTCGTACAGGCTGGGCGCTTCCAGCACGCTGCGCAGCTGGGCCTGCCCGGCCGCGTCGTGCTCGAACACCTGCAGCATCTGCGCGTTCTTGTTGCCCAGCAGGAACTCGATGTAGCGGTACTGCAGCGACTGGAAGCCCGACGACGGGCCCAGCACGTCGCGGAAGCCCATGTACTCGGACGGGGTCAGCGTTTCCAGCACCGACCACTGCTCGGTCAGCTGGCGCAGCACCTGCTTGCTGCGCGCCAGCACCTTGCGGCACTGCCAGACTTCATCGCGCTGCAGGAAGCCGATTGCGGCACGCAGCTCGTGGCCCAGCAGCTTCAGCCACAGCTCCGAGGTCTGGTGCTGGATGATGAAAAGCATCTCATCGTGGTGCGGCGGGTTGGACAGCGGCTGCTGCGCGCTGAGCAGCTGGTCCAGCCGCAGGTAGCCGCCATAGGTCAGCCGTCCCTGCAGATCGGTGTGGATGCCGGCTTCGAGATCGCGTTGGTTGTTGTCGACGGACATGGGTGCGGCCAGATCGGGGGCGGCAAGGGTAGCGCGTTGCCGCCGTGCTGGCAGCCGCCACCTCCATACCCGGGCGTGCGGAAGGCCGTGGAGCATCGCCCGATGCCGGGCCTGCGCGTGGAACCGATCAGGCCGTTGCGCGGGCAGTCAGCCAGAGGCATATTCTGATGCTTTGCAGCAACGACTGAATACGTTGTTGTTATTGGCCCCCCACCCGCCGGCAGGGGTAAAACGGGGTGTCGCCGTGTTGCGCCGCAGGAAGGCTATTCCGTACGCGTTCCTTAACATGGCGATTCATATCATTTGTAACTTCTCTGTCGAAGGTGCAGTACGCAATGACGGTTGCCGCTGAATTCAAGATCGAATACCTGCAGTATCTGGACACGGACGGCACGCTCGTCCGCGATGACCTGCCCGCGTCGCTGCGCGACCCCAAGGTCCTGGTACCGCTGTTCAAGCAGATGCTGTTCGTACGTACGTTCGACAGCAAATCCATCGCGCTGCAGCGCACCGGCAAGCTCGGCACCTACGCCGCCTGCCTGGGCCATGAAGCCGCGCACGTGGGCATCGGTGCCGCGATGCAGAAGGACGACGTGTTCGCACCTTCGTACCGCGAGTATGGCGCGATGTTCATGCGTGGCGTGCGCCCGCACGACGTGCTGATGTACTGGGGCGGCGACGAACGCGGCAACGATTACGGCGGCAACGCGGCCAAGGACTTCCCGTTCTGCGTGCCGATTTCCACCCAGTGCCTGCACGCCGCAGGCGCTGCGCTGAAGTTCAAGCTCAACAAGGAACCGCAGATCGCGGTGGCCGTGTGTGGCGACGGCGGCAGCTCCAAGACCGACTTCTACGCGGCACTGAATTCGGCGGGCGCCTACAAGCTGCCGCTGATCCTGTGCATCGTCAACAACGGCTGGGCCATCTCGGTTCCGCGTTCGGCCCAGACCGGTGCCGAAACGCTGGCGCAGAAGGGCCTGGCCGGCGGCCTGCACTGCCTGCAGGTGGACGGCAACGATCTGATCGCAGTGCTGGCGGCGATGGAGCAGGCGCGCGAACGTGCGCTGGCCGGCAACGGTGGCACCGTGCTGGAACTGATGACCTACCGCCTGTCCGACCACACCACCGCCGATGACGCACGCCGCTACCGCGACGACGCCGAAGTGAAGGATGCCTGGCAGCGCGAGCCGATGCTGCGCCTGCGCAAGTACCTGATCAACGCCGGTGTGTGGAGCGAAGAAGAGGAAACTGCTTGGGTCGCCGAATGCGGCACGCGCGTGGACGAGGAAGTGAACCTGTACCTCAACACGCCGGTGCAGCCGGTCGAGGCGATGTTCGACTTCCTGTATGCCGATCCGCCGCCGGACCTGCTGGCCCAGCGTGCCCAGGCGATCGCCCTGGAGAAGCGCCATGGATGAGATCAAGAACGGCGCGCCCGGCGCGCACACCAACGCCGCCGACAGCGCCGCCGTCGCGCGCGGAGAAGAGAGCATGACCACCACCCCCATCACCCTGATCGAAGCCATCACCCAGGCACTGGCCTGGGAGCTGGAGCACGACCCGTCGGTGCTGGTGCTGGGCGAGGACGTGGGCGTCAACGGCGGCGTGTTCCGCGCCACCGCCGGCCTGCAGCAGCGCTTCGGCTCCGAACGCATCCTCGACACCCCGCTGGATGAAACCACCATTGCCGGCCTGACCATCGGTCTGGCGGCGCAGGGCATGAAGCCGGTGGCCGAGGCCCAGTTCGACGGTTTCATGTACCCGATGGTCGACCATATCGTCTGCCACGCCGCCCGCCTGCGTTACCGCACGCGTGGCCGCCTGCACTGCCCGATGGTGCTGCGCGTGCCGTGGGGCGGTGGCATCCGCGCGCCGGAACACCACAGCGAAGCCAACGAGGCGATCTTCACCAACGTGCCGGGCCTGCGCGTGGTGCTGCCGTCGTCGCCGCAGCGCGCCTACGGCCTGCTGCTGGCCGCGATCCGCGAGCCGGATCCGGTGATCTACATGGAGCCCAAGCGCATCTACCGCCAGTACAAGGAAGTGGTCGTCAACGACGGCGAAGCCTTGCCGCTGGACGTCTGCTTCGTGCTGCGCGACGGCACCGACGTGACCCTGGTGACCTGGGGCGCGCAGGTGAAGGAAGCGCTGGAAGCGGCCGACAAGCTGGCCGGCGAAGGCATCAGTGCCGAAGTCATCGACGTGGCCACGCTGCGTCCGCTGGACTTCGCCACCATCGCCGAATCGGTGGCCAAGACCGGCCGCTGCGTGATCGTGCAGGAGGCCCCGAAGACCGCGGGCTTTGGCGCCGAGATCGCCGCGCGCCTGGCCGAGGAATCGATCTACGACCTGCTGGCCCCGGTCGAGCGCGTTACTGGCTACGACACCCACATTCCGCTGTTCCGCCTGGAAATGAAGTACCTGCCGAGCGTTGAGCGGATCGTGGCTGCGGCCAAGCGCGCGGTGGCGGCCGGCTGACATGCGGGCCCGCCTTCTGGGGGCTTACCGCAGCCAGTATCCCAACCCGCTCCGGTTCCACACCGGCCAGATCGTCGAAGTAGGTGTCCGTGACGAGGAATGGCCGGCGTTTGCCTGGGTACGCACCAACGATGGGCGCGCTGGATGGGCGCCCATCGCCTGGTTGCAGCTGCTGGACGAGGGTCGCGCCGAAGCGCTGTGCGACTACGACGCCCGCGAGCTGGATGTGGAAAGCGGCGAGATGGTGAAGCTTCATCACGAACACGGCGGGTGGTGGTGGTCCGAGCGCGCCAATGGCGCGACGGGTTGGCTGCCGGCCCGCGAACTGGAACTGCTGGAAGAGAACTGCAAATGAGCCAGACCAAGAACTTCAACCTGCCCGACCTGGGCGAAGGCCTGCCGGACGCGACCATCGTCGAGTGGTTCGTCAAGGAAGGCGATGTGATCAAGCTGGACGAGCCGCTGGTCTCGATGGAGACCGCCAAGGCCGTCGTCGAAGTGCCGTCGCCGTTCTCCGGCAAGGTGCTGAAGCTGTCCGGCGCCGCAGGCGACATCATCCCGACCGGCTCGGTGCTGGCCAGCTTCGAACTGGACCCGAACCTGCCGCAGCGCGCGGATGGCCAGGACACCGGCCACAGCCACGGCCATGCTGCACCTGCCGCAGCACCGACCCCGCCGCCGCTGCCGGCCGCTGCCGCACCGGTGGCCGCCGAAGCGGCCAAGCCCGCCGCCGCCGAGCGTGATGACGCCGGTACCGTGGTCGGCGCCATGCAGAGTTCCAACGCCGTGCACGCCGAGCAGGCGCTCGCCGTCGGTGGCGTCAAGGCCGTGCCGGCGGTGCGTGCCACCGCGCGCAAGCTGGGCGTGGACCTGTCCCGCGTGCGCGCCACCGGCGCCGATGGTGCGGTGACCATGGCCGACGTCAAGCAGGCGGCTGCGGATGGCAGCGCCAAGATCGGTGCCGCGCCGGCCCCGGCGCAGGTGTCTGCCCCGGTGCAGAGCGAAGCCCGCACCCCGCTGTCTGCCGCCGGCAAGCCGATGCGCACCCAGCCGCCGGGCGTGGTCGCCAAGGGTCAGCCGGAACCGCTGAAGGGCGTTCGCCGCAACATGGCGCGCGTGATGGCCGATGCACACAGCAAGGTCGTACCGACCACGCTGAACGACGACGCCGACATCCACGCCTGGCTGCCGGGCAACGACGTCACCGCGCGCCTGGTGCGTTCGATCGTGGTCGCCGCGCAGAAGGTGCCGGCGATGAACGCCTGGTTCGACGGCGAAGCGCTGACCCGCACCCTGCACGCGCAGGTGGACATCGGCATCGCCGTGGACACCGACGACGGCCTGTTCGTGCCGGCCCTGCGTAACGCCGACATGCTCGATGCACGCGGCATCCGCGAAGGCGTCAACCGCCTGCGCGAGCAGGTCGAATCGCGTTCGATCGCCGCCTCGGAACTGAGCGGCTACACCATCTCGCTGTCCAACTTCGGCATGTTCGCCGGCCGCTACGCGACCCCGGTCGTGGTGCCGCCGTGCGTGGCCATCGTCGGTGCCGGCCGTGCCCGCCACCAGATGACCCCGGTGATGGGCGGCGTGGAAGCGCACAAGGTGATCCCGCTGTCGGTCACCTTCGAACACCGCGCGGCCACCGGTGGTGAAGCGGCCCGCTTCCTGCGCGCGATGATGGACGATCTGGCGCTGGCCAGCTGATCGGCCACCTTATCGGTGGGTGCCGACCTTGGTTGGCACATGAAACTGATTGGTGGGTGCCAACCTTGGTTGGCACATGAAGTGGAGAAACGCCGGGCACTGCCCGGCGTTTTTTTGTGCCTGCATCCACGCATGGCGTGGATCTACACAATGCGGGCAATCAATCGCGCGCGACCAGGCCCTCGGCGCGGCTGTACACACGCAGGCGGTGGCCATCAGGATCTGCCCCGACAAAAGTATGGCCGAACTCCAGCGTCACCGGCGCCTGCAGGATCTCCACACCAAGAGCGCGCCACGCATCGTGCATCTGCTGCACGGCGTCGGGGTTGGCCACCACCATTGCCAGTTCGGCGGCGCCTGCCTGTGCGGACACCGGCGGTTGCACGCCGTCGCGCTGCCACAGGCCCAGTGCGGCGCCATCGCCGAGCAGGAACAGGGCAAATCCGGGCGACTGCTCGACCGGTGGCTTGCCGAGGATGCCGCTGTAGAAGGTGGCGCTGGTGGCGACGTCGCGCACGTACTGCAGCAGGGTGCTGGGCGTGAACATGGGAAACCTCCGTTGTTGGGAGCGTTCATGGTGGTACGGCCCTGCTGACAGATTCTGTCAGTAGCGTCGAGCGTGATCGACTGCTGTTGCCCCCGCCCTGGTAGATGTCGAGCTTGCTCGACTGCTGTTCGCGAAGATCAAAGGCGGTCGAGCAAGCTCGACCCCTACCAGGAGCAAAGAGCGAAGGCCCCCTCCCCCAGAAGCAGGAAGCGAAGCGCAGAAGCAGTCGAGCACGCTCGACCCTACGAACGGTCCAGCCAATCCGGTGCGATGCCCTGTGCCTTCTGCCAGCGCCGCAGCAGGGTGGCGCGCGGCACGAGGTAGCGATCCTCCAGCACGCGCACCTGGCGGATGCGGTCCAGCCGGAAATGGCGGAAGTCCTCGCGGCCTTCGCACCACGCCGCCAGCATCGGCACTTCATCGAAGTAGCCCAGTGCGAACGGCCAGACAATGCGCTCGCTGCGCTGGCCCTGTGCATCCTGGTAGCCGAACTTCAGGCGCTGCTGCGACCCCACAGCCTCACGCACGGCCTGCAGGCGTGCCGCCGGCACCTTGGCTGCCGCACGCGAGGGACCCACGCGCAGGCCGCTGTCACGCAGCGCTTCGCGCCGTGCTGCAGGCAATACATGCGCAATGCGGGCCAAGGCATCGCGTGCGGCCTCGGCCAACGCGGGTTCGGTGCGGGCCGCAACCCAGCGCAGGCCCAGCACCAGTGCATCGATCTCTGCGGGTGGCAGGGTCATCGGCGGCAGGGTATCGCTAGGTGCCAGCTGGTAGCCGACGCCAGCCTCACCACGCAGGTCGGCGCCTTGCTCGCGCAGGGTCTCGATATCGCGGTACAGCGTTCGCAAGCTGATGCCCAGCGCTTCGGCCAGCACCTGCCCGGCCACCGGCCGTCGATGGCGGCGCAGCAGCTGTTGAAGCTGGGTCAGGCGCAGCGCACGCGACATCAGCCGACCAGCGCGCTCGATGCCACCACATGCTCACCCGGTTGCGGGGCCAGCGCGGCCTCGACCAGTGCCTTGGCGATTTCGCTGGCCGGGTTGATCCGCCACGCCCGTGGCAGCAGCGGCCCCAATGCCCCCAACACCGTCAGCGCCAGGCGCTCGCCACGTCGCACCTCGGTGCGCTCGCCGCCGATCAGCCCGGGGCGGACCAGTGTCAACGAGTTGAAGCCCAGCGCGCGCAGGTCACGCTCCAGCTCACCCTTCACCCGGCTGTAGAAGATCGACGACTGTGGGTTGGCGCCGGCTGCGGAGTTCAGCGCATAGGTCTGCGCACCCTGCGCCTGCGCCAGGCGGGCGAACGCCAGCGGGTAGTCATGGTCGATGCGATGGAAGGCCTCGCGGCTGCCGGCCTGGGCGATGGTGCTGCCGAGCGCGCAGATGACTGCGTCCACATCCGCCCACTCGGGCGAGGCAGGCAGCGCATCGAAGGCCAGCACCGGGTTCTCCAGCTTGGCGTGGGCCACAGCCAACGGGCGGCGGGTCGGCGCGATCACAGCGCTGCAGCGCGGGTCGTCCAGCAGCCTGGACAGGGTCAGCCCGCCGACCAGGCCGGTCGCCCCCAGCAACATCACGCGCATCACCACCTCCACTGCGGCATCCTGTCGCCCATCCTAGCCGTTCAAGCCGTCGGCGGCCGCGCCGATATGCTGGAACCAGTCCCTGCCAGCCCCAGGATTTGCTCGATGACGGACCAGCCCGACCACCGCCCTGCCCCCGGTACCGCCCTTGGGCCGCCGGCACGCGTGCGCGCGGTGGTGGACGATGGCCTGGGTGACCGGGTGGTGCTGCAGGGCGGCGGCGGGGTGGCGCTGCAGCAGCTGTTTGCCGGTGCCGACGCGCCGGAGCCGCTACTGGCCGCGTTCGCCAATGGCATGGCCACCCTGCCCGGCGAACTGGGTGACATGGGTGATCGCCTGCAGTCGGCGCAGGCCAGTGCCGATTGGCCGCGCTACGGGCGCGCGATGCGGCAGCTGATCGACAAGTACATCCGCACCATCGAGCAGCATTCACCGGACGGGCAGCCGGAAAGCCTGCGCCTGTCCGAGCAGCTGCGCCTGCTGCTGGGCGGCGCCGTGGTGGCCCTGCTGCAGCACGACCCGGATCTGCGCGAGCAGGCCCAAGCGCTGGCCACGCGCCTGCGCCAGTGGCAGCCGGGTACCGCACTGGAGCCGATCGAACAGGGTGTGCGCGAACTCGGCCACCAGGTCGGCGTGCGTGCCGAGAGCTGGCAGGAGCAGCAGGCGCTGCTGCTGGAGCTGTTCGCGCTGCTGCTGGAGAACGTGAGCGAGCTGCTGGATGACCGCAGCTGGCTGCAGGGCCAGATCGCGGCGGTGCGCCAGTTGCTGGACGGGCCGTTGGAAGCTGAGGCGGTCGAGCGCACCCGCGCCGAACTGCGCGAAGTGATCTACAAGCAGGGGCTGCTGCGCCAGGGCATCGACGATTCGAAGGCGGCGATGCGCGGGTTGATGGGCGAGTTCATCGAGCGCATGGACGGCATGGCCACCAGCACCGGTGAATACCACGACCGCATCGGCAGCTACGCGCTGCAGCTGCGCGAGGCACGCAGCATCGCCGACCTCAACCAGCTGCTGCAGGACGTGATGCGCGATACCGGCAAGGTGCAGCAGCAGGCCGCACAGGCGCGCGATCACCTGGCCAACGCGCGGCAGGAAGTGGAGCGTGCAGAGCAACGCATTGCCGAGCTGGAGCAGGAACTGCGCGCCGCCGGTGACCTGGCGCGCATCGATCCACTGACCCAGGCGCTGAACCGCCGTGGCCTGGACGAACTGCTGCAGCGCGAGCTGGCGCGCGCCGCGCGCAACAACTCACCACTGGGCGTGGCGGTGATCGACCTGGATGATTTCCACCAGACCAACGATGCACATGGCCATGCCGGTGGCGATGCACTGCTGCAGCACCTGGTAGCCGTGTGCAAGCTGCTGCTGCGCGCCACCGATGGCATCGCGCGGCTGGGCGGCGACGAGTTCGTGCTGGTGCTGCCGGAGACCCAGGGTGCCGACAGCATGGCCACCGTGCAACGCCTGCAGCGTTCACTGGCGCACCGCGTGCTGACCGTGCAGGACCAGCGCGTGCCGGTGCACTTCAGTGCCGGGTTGGCGCAATGGCAGCCGGGCGATGACACCGAAGCGCTGCTGCGGCGCGCGGATGACGCGCTGTATGCGGCCAAGCGGCAGGGCAAGAACCGGGTGCAGGCGGGTTGATCGCCCGGCCCACCGCGAACCGCTTCGGTAGGTGGCAACCTTGGTTGGCACACGCCGGGGCAAAGCGCCGACCAAGGTCGGCCTCTACCAACGCCAAGGACAGCGCTTCGATAGGTGCCAACCTTGGTTGGCACACGCGGAAACAATGCGCCGACCAAGGTCGGCCTCTACCAACGCAAAGGACAGCGCTTCGGTAGGTGCCAACCTTGGTTGGCACGCGCGGAAACAAAGCGCCGACCAAGGTCGGCCTCTACCAACGCAAAGGACAGCGCTTCGGTAGGTGGCAACCTTGGTTGGCACACGCCGGGGCAAAGCGCCGACCAAGGTCGGCCTCTACCAACGCAAGGGACAGCGCTTTGGTAGGTGCCAACCTTGGTTGGCACACGCCGGAACAAAGCGCCGACCAAGGTCGGCCTCTACCAACGCAAGGGACAGCGCTTTGGTAGGTGCCAACCTTGGTTGGCACACGCCGGAACAAAGCGCCGACCAAGGTCGGCCTCTACCAACGCAAAGGACAGCGCTTTGGTAGGTGCCAACCTTGGTTGGCACACGCCGGGGCAAAGCGCCGACCAAGGTCGGCCTCTACCAACGCAAAGGACAGCGATTCGGTAGGTGCCAACCTTGGTTGGCACACGCGGAAACAATGCGCCGACCGAGGTCGGCCTCTACCGGGCAATGGGCCGGCGCCTACTTCCCGCGCAGCTTCTGGAACCCGGTCACCGCCGCCAGCACGATGGCGCCGGCGATGATGCCCACCACCATGTTGGCCGCAGCGCTGATCAGCCAGCCCCACTGCCCTTCGCCGCCCAGCGCCTGCACCGCGTGGTGCAGCGCCGGCACGTTGTGCACCAGGATACCGCCACCGACCAGGAACATGGCGATGGTGCCGGCCACCGACAGGAACTTCATCAGCCACGGCGCCGAGGCCACCAGGCCGCGACCGAAGGCGGCCACAGCCCCACCCTTGCGCGACAGGTACAGGCCGACGTCATCAAGCTTCACGATGCCCGCGACCAGCCCATAGACGAAGACCGTCATCGCCAGTGCAACCACGGCCAGGGTGACCACCTGGTTGGTGAACGGTGCGGTGGCGACCACGCCCAGGGTCAGCACGATGATCTCGGCCGAGAGGATGAAGTCGGTACGGATCGCGCCTTTTACCTTGTCCTTCTCCCACGCCACCATGTCCACCTGCGCATCGGACAACGCCTTGCGGCGTTCGGCCTGATGCTCGGCATCGTCCTCTGCCGAGTGCAGGAAGCGATGCGCCAGCTTCTCCACGCCCTCGAAGCAGAGGAAGGCACCGCCGATCATCATCAATGGCACGATCAGCGGCACGTTCCAGCCACGGCTGTGCAGCCAGGCTTCCAGCGCACTGATCGCCAGCGCCGCCGGTACCAGGATCACCTTGTTGACCAGCGAGCCCTTGGCCACCGCCCACACCACCGGCAGTTCGCGGTTGGCGTTGACCCCGGTGACCTGCTGCGCGTTCAGCGCCAGGTCGTCGCCGAGCACACCGGCGGTCTTCTTCGCCGCAACCTTGGTCAGGACCGAGACGTCGTCCAGCAGGGAGGCGATATCGTCGAGCAGGGCGAACAGGCTGGCACCGGCCATGGGGCGTCCAAGAAAGGGAATGAGCGGATTCTGACCGATACCGGGGCAGCTGCGGAAGCGGTCGGATTCACCGCGTGCCTACCGCCCCCCGGCGACACTGCGGAATCCGGACATTGCCGGCCAGCGGCCGGCACTACCTGTATTCGTCGCATGGGAGTTCCGCTTGAGCAATCCGCCCACCGCCAATGGCAATCCCCCGCTGGTCAAAGGCATGAACCGGCGCAGCCAGATCCTGCGCCTGCTGATGCGCTACCGCCATTCGGGCGTGTTCTCGGGCATGAACCTGGATGCCGCCAGCAACCAGGCCGACGTGCCCGCCGATGGCAACCCGGAACAGTTCGTCAGCGACCTGGAGGCGCTGGGGCCGACCTTCGTCAAGCTGGGCCAGATGCTGTCCACCCGCCCGGACATGGTGCCGGTGGAGTTCGCCACGGCGCTGGAGCGCATGCAGGAAAAGGTGGCCGAGATTCCGGTCGAGCGCATCCATGCCATCGTCGAACAGGAGCTGGGCGCGCCGGTGAACAAGCTGTTCGCCGCGTTCGATCCCGAGCCACTGGGATGCGCGTCGATCGCGCAGGTGCATCGCGCGGTGCTGCACGATGGGCGCCAGGTGGCGGTGAAGGTGCAGAAGCCCGAGGTGGCCGCGCAGCTGCGTTCGGACCTGGAGGCGTTGCGCAGCTTCGCGCTGGCCGCCGACCACCTGACCCAGGTGGGCCGTCGCGTGCGCCTGCGCGACTGGCTCAACGAGTTCGCCAAGACCCTGATGCAGGAGCTGGACTATCACGCCGAGGCCGAGAACCTGGCCCGTTTCGGCCGGCACCTGAAGCCGTTCCGGCGGCTGTGGATTCCGCAGCCGCTGTGGGATTACAGCAGCCAGCGCGTGCTGACCATGGAACTGGCCACCGGCGTGCGCGTGGATGCGATTCCCGATGTGCGCCGCACCGAGCAGTCGATGGACCCGCTGGCGGCGGCGCTGATCCGCGGCTACCTGGACCAGATCTTCGTGCATGGCGAGATCCATGCCGACCCGCACCCGGGCAACCTGCGGGTGATGCCAGATGGACGGCTGGCGATCTTCGACCTGGGCATGGTCGCGCACATGCCGCCGCGTCTGCGCGAGCGCCTGCTGAAGATCCTGTTCGCCGCGGTCGATGGTCGTGGCGAAGAAGTGGCCGACGACCTGATCAGCATCAGCACGCGGCTGGAGGCGTTCGACGAAGAACGCTATCTGCGCGAGACGGGCCAGCTGATCGCGCGCTACGCCGCCAGTGGCAGCTTCTCGGAAGGCCGCGTGGTGCTGGACTTGGTGCGCATCGCCACCGCCTGCGGCCTGCGCACGCCGCCGGAGCTGAGCCTGCTGGGCAAGGCGCTGCTCAATCTGGAAACCGTGTGCCGGCTGCTGGCACCCGAGCTGGAAACCCGCCGCATCGTTGAGCGCCAGCTGCAGCACGTAATGCGTGCGCGCCTGAAGAAATCGCTGTCTGCCGCCAACCTCGCCAGCGAGGCGATGGAGCTGCAGCAGCTGCTGCGCGATGGGCCGCGCAAGCTGTCGGACATCATGGCGCTGCTGGCCGAGAACCGCCTGCAGATGAAGGTGACCGGCCTGGAAGAATCGCGGTTGATGGAGAACCTGCAGAAGATCGCCAACCGCGTGGCTGCCGGCATCATCAGTGCCGCATTGATCATGGCTGCGGCGATGATGATGAAGATCGACACCGGCTGGCACCTGTTCGGCTACCCGCTCATTGCGCTGATTCTGCTGTTCATCGGCGTGGTGCTCGGCCTTGGCATCGTGACCAGTGCATTGCTGTTCGACCGTCGTGCGCGGGCACGCGAAGAACGTGGTCATCGCTAGCGCATCAGCGAAAACCGCCGTATTCATGCGGTTTTTAATGTAATCCAACGAAGCCCTTCACGCTCGTTTTACCTTCTGAGCGCGATTGCGCGCGTGTTATTTCAACAAACATTTCAGTCAGGTTCGTGCATGCACTATCGGGTCATCGGCCTGTCATATGCATGTGCTTGTGGCAGCGTCGGTCGGATGGACACGCGTCGGTACGACGTCCATCACCACCACCCCGTCACTGCCGAAGCTGCCTATGCTCTGGATACTGCTGCTGTCGTTGTTGCTGCTGTGCTGGTTGTTCCTCGCGTCCGACAAGTGGGTGTGGTGGAAGGCTGGTGCGTTCTCGCTGCTGCTGCTCATGCTCAGCGCGTGGTGGCTGATCGACAAGCTGTCCGGTGATGGGCTCAATGCCGCCACCCTGTACCACCTCGGCGCCGACATGGAAGGCGCCGGTGTCTCCGACTTCAAGGGCTATATCGCCGGCTTCATCGTGCTGGCGCTGGTCTCGCTGCTGCCGCTGTTCGCCACGCGGGTGAAGCGCTGGCGCCGGCCCGGCCATGGTGGCGCATTGTTCGCCGGTTTCGCGGCCGTGTGGGTGGCCACGATCATGATCAGTCCGCTGGCCCGCGACGGCCAGCGCCTCTACCAGCAGCTGCGGCCGGTCGACTTCGCCCGCATCGCACCCGAATACCAGGTGCCGACGCAGCCGCTGCAGCGCCCGCGCAACATCGTCTGGATCTACGGCGAGAGCCTGGAACGTACCTACCTGGACGAGGCCGTGTTTCCCGGCCTGATGCCCAACCTCAACCGCCTGGCGTCCGAGTCACTGGACGTGCGCAACCTGGCCTCGGCCGAGGGCAGCGGCTGGACCATCGCCGGCCTGGTGTCGTCGATGTGCGGCGTGCCGCTGACCACCTCGCAGGGCGATGAGAACAGCATGGACCGCATGGGCAGCTTCCTGCCCAAGGCCGTGTGCCTGGGCGATTACCTGAAGCAGCAGGGCTATACCAACCACTATCTGGGCGGTGCCAACGGCCAGTTCGCCGGCAAGGGCCAGTTCCTGGCCAGCCACGGCTTCGACGAAGTGCACGACCTGGCGTGGTTCAAGCAGCAGAAGAAGATCGGTCGCATCCACTACTCGGCCTGGGGCGTGCACGACGACGTGCTGCTTGACACCGCCTACCAGCGCTTTGAACAGCTCTCGCGCGCCGGCTCACCGTTCATGCTGACCACGCTGACCATGGACACCCACCACCCGGCCGGTCACCTGCCGGTGTCGTGCAAGGGCGAGCGCTACCAGAGCCAGTACGGCAACATCAACATGCTCAACGCGCTCAAGTGCAGCGACCGGCTGATTTCGCAGCTGGTGCAGCGCATCCAGGCCAGCCCGTACGGCAAGGACACGCTGATCGTGATCGCCTCCGACCACCTGGCGATGCCCAACGATCTGACCCACATCCTGACCCGGCAGAAGCGCGAGAACCTGCTGCTGTTCCTGGGGGATGACATTGCCCCGCAGCAGCTCAGCGCCGACGCCGGCACCACGCTGGATTCGGGTGCGACCCTGCTCAGCCTGCTGGACCCGAACCTGAAGACGATGGGCTTCGGCCGTTCGCTGATCGATGCCCAGCGCGCGCCGAGCGCGAGCGCAGCCACCCAGCGCGATGGCGGCCGTGACTATCCGCAATACCTCGCCTTCGCGCGGTCGCTGTGGCTGGGCGAACCGACCCGCGAACTGAAGATCGATGGCGATGACCAGGTGGTGGTCGGCCTGCAGCACGTGCAGCCGCCGGTACTGCTGGAGTACGACAAGGACTGGGGGTTGAAGTCGGTGTATCTGGAGAACACCTCGCGCCAGTTCGATGATGCCAACCCGGACAACACCCTGGCCTACGTCGACCGCTGCACCGCATTCGAGGATGGCTCGGCCGACGGCGACTGGTGCGCCCTGCTGGTCAACCGCGACAACGGCATCAAGCTGTACCGCGACAACGACCTGCGCGGCGGCATTGCGGTGGACGCACCGCTGGATGCGTTCCAGGGCCCGCGCCCGAGCGTGCGCCAGGCACACATGATTACGCAGAAGGGCCGCCGTACCCGTGCCGGCCAGTACATGCTGCAGCTGGTGGCAAGCACGCGCCCGGATCGCGGCTTCTGGATCGAGGCGGTGTCCTCACAACGCAAGGTGGTGCTGGCGCAACAGTGGGTGCAGCCCGATGCCAACGGCAAGATCAACGTGTCGTTCGGGCTGGACCACGAAGTGGATGATCTGGAGATCCGCGCGTGGTTGAACCATGCCGAGAAGCTGGCGGTGGATACGTTCGCACTGGTGCCCTCGCGCAGCCGACCACGAGGATAGGGTTCTTTGCAGGGCTGCGCCCTGCACCCGTGGTAGTGCCGGCCGCTGGCCGGCAACCTCAGAAGCAACAGCAACAGCGTGCATTCCGTGGTTTGGCGGGGCGGTGGCGGAGTGCGG